>NZ_JAGHZH010000179.1:0-18248 GCF_017746885.1 Roseofilum sp. SBFL
GGGTTTTTAACCCTTCCCTCTTTCCTGGTGCTGTGAGCGCTGTGGCACCACTCCGACTCCATCCCGAACTCGGCAGTGAAACACAGCAGCGGCGACGATACTTTGGGGGTCACCCTTGGGCAAAATAGCTCGGTGCCAGGTTCATTTTTCAAACAAGCCCCTTTAGTGATAAAGGGGCTTGTTTGTTGCTTTTTTAATTCATTTTTGTAGAATTTTCTGCTATGATAATAGATTGTGTTAATTAAATGGAGTAGAGATAGAGTATGCCTAAGTTAAAAACTCGCAAGGCAGCGGCAAAGAGATTTAGAGTTACAGGAAGTGGTAAGGTTCTACGTCGTAAAGCGAATAAGAATCACTTGCTTGAGCATAAGAGTACAACTCGCAAGCGCAGGCTTTCTCAGATCACAACAGTATGTGAGAGAGATGAAGAAAATGTCCGCTTAATGTTGCCTTACCTTTAAGGGAGTTTCGTCCCACCAAATCTAGTTCAGATGTTCAACTCAATCAAGTTAGGATAAACGATTATGCCAAGAGTCAAACGAGGTAATGTTGCTCGGAAACGCCGTAAGAAGATTTTAAAGCTCGCTAAAGGGTTTCGTGGATCTCATTCTAAACTCTTTCGGACAGCCAATCAACAAGTAATGAAGGCGTTGCGGAATGCGTACCGAGATCGCCGTAAACGTAAGCGTGATTTTCGTCGTCTGTGGATTGTCCGTGTCAATGCAGCCGCTCGTCAAAACGGAGTGAGCTATAGTAAGCTAATGGGTAATCTCAAAAAAGCAAATATCCAGCTTAACCGGAAAATGTTAGCAGAGATGGCTATTCTCGATCCTCAAGGATTTAGTAAAGTAGTGGAATTAGCCGCTCAAAAGAGTGCCTAGATAATTTTGGAAACAGAGTGAGGAGACTGATAGATAAGAGGAAAAACAGTTGATGATAAGAGGAAACTAGGTATTGGATATTGCCTCTTACGCAGTACAATAACAGGAGAGGATACCAACATAGATTCTGATGGAAACTTCACTGCCGATCGCTTATCTTTCTATATTTCTAATCTTGCTTGCTGTCTCAGCTTGGTTTATCTTTCGTCAAGTTCTGAAAACTCGGCGTTCTGAAGCTGTATTTTCCCAATTGCAAAAAAAACTGAAATCGAACAAAGGGACAGCCCAGGAATACTATGAGCTGGGTTGTCTTTATTCTGATAAAAAGCTCTATAGCCAAGCGATTCAACTCTTTCAAAAATCACTCAAGTGTGATGATATTCCCGAGCAAGAAAGTGCTTTGGTGTATAACGCATTAGGATACGCCTATGTCGCTAAAGAGCAATATGATTTGGCGATTCGACAGTATAAAGAAGCTCTAAAGATGGCTCCAGCCTATGTTATCGCATTCAATAACATAGGCTTTGCCTACGAAAAAAAGAATTTGATAAGGCAAGCGTTACAAAGCTACGATCAGGCTCTGAAGATTGATCCAAACAATAAAACAGCTAAAACAAGAGCTAATTCTTTAAAGAAACGCCTAACTCCATCAGAATAAAAAGTTGCTAGATAGTCTGTGTGAAAATGGGTTAGTGGTAATTAACTTCTAAAGGATCACCTTTCTAGGTTACTTAGATTTCAATCTTCTAGAATCGTTTTTTCTGTTGTCTAGTCCATAAATTGGGAGAGTGAACTGTGGAAAATTCCCTCGATAGCCTGTGGACTCAAGTTCTGGATCGACTTGAAAAAAAACTAAGTCAGCCAACGTTTGATACTTGGATTAAAACAGCGATGGCAATTGACTTGAAAGAAAATTGTCTGATTTTGGAAACTCCGAATTTATTTGCTCGCAACTGGCTTCAAGCCAATTATATAAACATTATTAACACGACTATAGAAGAAATTGTAGGTCATTCAGTGACGATCCAAATAAAGGTTGCTAATCAAGAAAAGTCCTCAGAAAGCTTGAATCTATTGTGGTCTTCAAATCCTGCTATTCCGAAAACTTATACTTATCCAAAACCCACCGAACTTAATCCTAAATACGTGTTTGAGCATTTTGTGGTGGGTTCCAATAATCGTATGGCTCATGCCGCATCTCTAGCAGTTGCTGAATCTCCGGGACGAGATAATCCACTGAGTTTTAATCCTTTGTTTCTGTATGGAGGTGTGGGTCTAGGGAAAACTCATCTCATGCAAGCTATTGGACATTATCGGTTGAAAATCAGGTCAGATGCTAAAGTTTTTTATGTCTCGACTGAAAAATTTACGAATGATTTAATCACAGCTATCCGTCAAGATAGTCGTCAAGGATTTCGCGATCACTATCGAACCGCCGATGTTTTATTAGTGGATGATATTCAATTTATTGAAGGTCAAGAATCGACTCAAGAAGAATTCTTTCATACCTTTAATACCTTACATGAAGCGGGAAAACAAGTTGTTTTAGCCTCAGATCGTCCTCCCAGTCAAATGCCTCAACTTCAAGAGCGTTTATGTTCCCGGTTTTCAATGGGATTAATTGCTGATATTCAACCCCCTGATTTAGAAACGCGAATGGCAATTTTGCAAACAAAGGCAGAGTATGAAAATTTAGATTTACCCCAAGCTGTAATTGAATATATTGCTACCAATTATACATCGAATATTCGGGAATTAGAAGGGGCATTAATCCGGACAGTGGCTTATATGTCGATTTCGGGATTATCGATGACGGTAGAAAATATCGCGCCGGTCTTGAATCCACCGGCTGCTAATGGGGAGGTTTCTGCGGATGTGATTATTGCTGTAGTTGCGGAAGAGTTTCAGGTGAGTCCAGAGGATTTGAAAAGCCATTCAAGACGCAGGGAAATTAGTCAAGCTCGTCAAATTGGCATGTATTTGATGCGTCAACATACAGACTTGAGTTTGCCTAAAATTGGAGAAGAATTTGGAGGAAAAGACCATACAACGGTTATGTATAGCTGTGATAAAGTGGGGCAGAGACGGGAGAAAGATCCAGACTTGGCGAAGCTACTGCGACAACTCGGAGATCGCATAACCCTGGTTAGTCGTTCCCAGGGCAGGATCTGAGAATCATTAGAAAAATGAGAATTTTGGCCTAGAGATTGCTATGATTTGTGGAGTTTGACCCTGTGATTTTGAAGTCCTCTATAGTCTCTCCTATTCTCTCTTGGTGATCATGAAAACTGATAGCCGCTCCCAACAGCAACAGTCTCTGTTACGTCAATTGCTCAAAGCCATCCATAACAATCCAGGCGATCGCCAAGCCATCTACCCGTTGTTAGAAAGTAACGCCAGCTTACTCAACTCCGACTTTGCCCAAGAATTAACTCGTTGGGTAACGGAAAAAGGGACAACATCAACATCCACCACAGCAGTGAGTTTAGCCAAAACACTCTGTCGCTTTGCAGAACTGATTGCCTCATGTCCCCAAGGAAATCATCGCTTGTATTGTGAAATTGCGATCGCCAGTTATCAAGTTGCTCTCGATCTCTTTTTCCAAGCTCCCCACCTTCCCCAATACAGTGAAACTAAAACCCTACTAGCCGAACTAGAAAACCATTATCACACCCTACCGAGTGACTCAGAAACCCCCAGCTCACAAACCTTTCCTAACTCACGAGATGGGCTATACCTCTCAAGTCGAGTGGAAGAAAAATCCTATGAATTACTGCAATGGGGAGGATATGGTTTACTGGTGTTGACCCTATTCAAAACAGTAGAATACCTGATCAACATCGACCCTAGTTCTACCCTCGATCGCCTCGATCTAGCCCATCAGTTAATCGATATCGTCTGGATGCCTCTCATTGGACTAATCCTCGTCTTTTACCGTCAACAAGGATATGTGTCCCGCATTCACCTCTATTGGTTACGGTTCCTCTCCTGGGGATCGCTGGGATTAGCCAGTCTCTATGGTGTTTTAACCCTCTTTGGCTTTAGTGTAGCTCTTAATATCACTCAAGGTAGTGTCCAAAAACCGCCCACGGCTCCAACGACTAACCCAACGGTTACCCTAGGAAGTCAACAACCGATCAACTTAAATATCGTCTCATCGATTACCCAACCCTTTATCAGCTCCCCTGAAATCCCTCAGCAACCTAGCAGACAACCTCTAGGACTACTGGGGGGGATCTGGGGAGTGTTAGGGTTTACCCTCATCTGGCGGAGGACTCGATGGACTCGGTCTTTTCGCCGATGATCGTTTACAATCCTAGGGGTTTTTCTTAAACTCCAGAAGAGTGTCTCGAGTTAGAAAAACAGAACAAATGAAGTAATATCAAATCGCAAAAATCACGCTACACATCCATCCCCGTGTCCCCGTGTCAATCATCTGTAGCACACATCTAAGGATTTGATATTACTGTCGAGTGAAGGCGGGTTATAAGTGGGTAAAGAACCCGCTCCTACAGAATTTGGGAAGGATGCCTAAGCTCCTAGAATGCTTGCCATCTGGTCAATGGGGGCTTTTTCTAACCGGGGGCCTTGGATCTGAACGATCGCCGATCCCAGATAATTCCCCCAACGAGCCGCTTGTGGGGCACTATACCCATGAGTCAGTCCATACAAGGCACCACCAGCAAAGGCATCCCCTGCACCTACGGTATCTAGAGGTTTGACAGAAAACCCTTCTACCGTAATGATTTGTTTATTTTCGACCACTAAACAGCCCTTATCACTATCCGTAATAAAGGCAAGATTGACCATTTCTCCGACTTTTTGAGCGCAAGCATCCAAATCTTTCAAGTCTAAAAACTGACGCACTTCATCCGCATTACAAAACAGCACATCGCAATAGTCAGTGACCACCTTGCGGAAATCATCGCGGAAACTGTGCAACAAAAACGGGTCAGAAAGGGTAAAGGACACTTTCACGCCATGGCGTTTAGACTGCTCCATGGTTTCAATGCTTGCTTTTCGGGTATCATCCCCTGTCCAGAGATAACCTTCCACATAGCTATATTGACAGCGTTTGAGCTTCTCCACATCAATATCACTGGGGGAGAGGGTAGTGGAAGCACCCAAATTGGTACACATGGTGCGCTCTGCGTCGGGAGTTGTCAAGACAACACACGTGCCTGTAGGGCCATTTTCAATAGGAGCTGGAGTAACTTCAAATTCAATTCCTGCTGCTTTCATATCTTGGGCATAAAACTCGCCGTTTTCATCTTGGGCGACTTTACCCGTATAACATCCTGTACCCCCACTTTGGGCGATCGCAATCATTGTATTGGCCGCAGATCCTCCAGACCTTAATTTCAGGCTATCTCGTTGGAGTCCTCCCAGAATTTTCCCCTGAGCTTCGGCATCTACCAGAGTCATGACTCCACGCTCTAAAGCCTGTTCAGTAATAAACGAGTTATCCACCAACGCCAGCACATCCACCAACGCATTACCGACACCAAAAACATCCAATTGATTACTCATGCTGATTCTTGATACTCCTTATATTCAAAAAGGGAATAGGAGAGGCAAGAGGGAAAACTTTTGTTTGACTCCCTACTGCCTATTTTACTCCCGACTCCCTAAAAGCGCGTAGCATAACAAAAAAGGGCGAATCGTAATCCGCCCCAACCGGGTCATGTAAGAACAACCCTCTAACCTTGATTTTCGTCTTCCGCCATTTTCCGAGTCACCCTAGAAGCCAAAACAGTAACCACCAACTGTTTCGGTTCCGCCATAATTTTGACTCCTTCGGGGATATTCAGATCTTTGACTGCTAGAGAACCGCCAACAGCCAAATCTGTCACATCCACATCAATCACTTCTGGAATTCGATCGGGAGGACATTGAACCCGAACTTCACTCAGGGGAGAATCGAGTAAGCCACCAGATTGTTTCACCCCGATCGCCTCTCCGACAAAGTTTAAGCGTACATCCACTTCTACACTCTTCTGAGAGGCGATCGAAAAGAAACTCAGATGATAGGGAAACCCTTTCCAAGGATGCCGTTGTACTTCCCGCAGGAGAGCTTTACCGTTCCAAGAGAGTTCCGGAATATTGACATTAATCAGGGTATTGTTGACCACTGCACTTTTAAGCAAATTTTGAACCGTTTTATCATCCACAGTTAAAGAAATCGATTCATTGCCCTTATGGCCATATAAATTAGCTGGGATTAATCCAGAACGGCGTAAGGCTCTGGCTTTGCTTCCCGCTTCTCTTTGGTGACACTCAATAGTAAGTTCCATAATGTCTGTTTCAGTGTTGATTTTTACTCAGGTTGAATTCAAGCCATGGCCAGATTTAGACCAACTGACAGTTAGTTAGTATTGGTCTTCACTGGAATACCATTAGCATCAAGTAAGGCCCGTTTGGGCCCGTGGATGGGGTCTTCAACGATGATTGTGCAATCGCGACTCGCTCCCAGGGATACAATCGCGATCGGCACATCCATCAGTTCTGCTAGAAATTTGAGATAATCTAAGGCAGCTTTAGGCAAATCTTCCAAGGTTCGGCACTCAGCCGTCGATTGTTTCCACCCTGGAACCGTTTCGTAAATCGGTTTACATTTGGCAAAAATCCGAGCGTTAGTGGGAAAATTCTCGCACCGTTGGCCCTCGACTTCATAGGCTACACAGACCTTAATTTCATCGATATTATCAAGAACATCAAGCTTGGTAATGGCCAAACAATCTAGTCCATTAATTCGCACTGCATAGCGACCAATCACCGAATCAAACCAACCACAGCGTCGGGGACGACCGGTAGTCGTGCCAAATTCAGCCCCTACAGACCCTAATTCTTTGCCAATTTCATCGTTCAGTTCTGTGGGAAAGGGCCCCTCACCTACGCGGGTAGTATAGGCTTTGGCAACCCCAATCACCCGGTCAATCACCGTTGGTCCAACCCCTGCACCGACGCAGGCTCCGCCTGCAATGGGGTTGGAGGAGGTGACATAGGGATAGGTTCCATGGTCTAAGTCAAGCAGTGTTCCTTGCGCACCTTCAAAGAGGATATTGTGACGCTTTTTAATGGCTTCATAGATTTTCAGGGAACTATCCACCACATAGGGGCGCAACCGTTCGGCATATTCTAAGTATTGTTCAATGACTTCTTTGGGATTGAGGGGCGGTAAGTCATAGAGCTTTTCAATAATGGCATTCTTGTACTCAACCGTCCATTGCAGTTGCTTGCGGAGAATGTCTGGTTGCATTAAGTCAACGATACGAATACCCGTGCGTTCAGACTTATCGCTATAGGTCGGGCCAATCCCCCTTTTGGTGGTTCCAATTTTGTGTTCTCCCCGTTTTTCTTCTGAAGCTTGATCGATTAGCCGGTGGTAGGGCATCGTAACGTGGGCGGTTTCAGAAATCATCAACTGCTCTGTAGAGACATTGAGCTGATGGAGTTGATCGATTTCTCCGATGAGTACCTTGGGATCGATTACTGTGCCGCCACCGATGATACAGGCCGTATCGGGGTAGAGGATACCAGAGGGAATCAGGTGCAGTTTGAAGGTTTGGCCCTGGACAACGACTGTATGTCCAGCGTTGACTCCGCCTTGATAGCGAACAACGACATCTGCTGATTTACTCAGGAGATCCGTGATTTTTCCTTTTCCTTCATCGCCCCACTGGGCACCAATTACGATAACGTTAGCCAAGGGTCTTTCTCTCAAGCGATCGCACAATCTACTATTATTGTGGATTTCATTTTCTTATGTCAAGTCCTCCGATCGCTTTTCTGGGGTTTCGATCACCTCAATAAACTCGCGAATGGCTTGAGCCACCCCATCCCGATGGCTGCGCGGCCAATCTGGAGCGCCAGTTGGTAAGGTTTGCTCCTTCAAATTCCGCATTCGTTCGCTATACACTTGGGATAGTGGGTCAATTTCTGGATGCCCGTTATGGCTCGACAGACCAGAGAGCAGTAAACTGGGAACCGTGAGATGGGGCAAGTCATCCTCAACATATTCTGCTTGAATTTCCTTAGCTCTGCGTAAAAACAGCATCTGACAAGCGGGGAAGAATCGGAGAAAGTGCGATCGCTTCTCGAACAGCGCTTCTAGGGGTTTAGCTTTTCCCATCCATCGAGCTACCGGTAACAAAATTTTCAGGAACTGTACCCAAAACGATTTCGGCCCCACGAACCAAGACGCTTGCTTCCATCGATCTTTTAATTCCGGTACATGTACCCCTTCCGGAGCCAATAGAACTAATCCCTTCACCCGTTCCGGATGCGCTAAAGCATAGCGCGTCGCAATCCATCCCCCCAGGGAATGTCCGACCAGATAAACCCCATCTAACTTCAGAGCCTGGCAATATTCCAGTAAACACTCTATCTGTAAATTCACTGAATAATGCACACTTGGCCGATCCGACTCTGAAAATCCCAGTAAATCCGGAGCAAAACACTGGTAATCTGTCCCTAACCGCTCCATCACCCCCACCCATTGACTCCCCTCATCCCAAGACCCATGTAAAAAAATAATTGGTTTTCCCTGACCCACTTCTCGCCAAAACATGATTCCATGGGAGAGTTTAATACGAGAATTCCGAAATAGAAGTGTCATATCACTATCAATTATTAAAGATGCACAATTCAAAACCACACCCACAACCCCGTAGGGGAGGTTTCACCCATTATCTAGGATACCTACAAATCAATTACGTATTCATGTCCGCGAAGCCCAAACCCGCCCCTTGTATCTTAAGAGAGTAGGAGATCGGGCCAAGTCAGCGATCGTTAAACAGCAAGCTCCATCGATGTAGGGAGCCGAAGGTTGGGAACTCTCAAACAAGGACGGGGTAGCCGCTTGTCCTTCCCGCCATGCCAAGAAATTGTACAAAGTGGCGATCGGATCTTGACCCGCTTTCAGGGTGTAAATCAGGTTTTCACACCGTCCATTGACTTGACTGGCAGTGCAAATTACCTTTAACTTTAGATCTCTCTGAAAAATCAGGGTGATTTTATGCAAATCGGCATAAAATTGTGATAAATCTTAATCTTAATTGGCTCTTAAGTAACGTTTTGTTGCGTTTTTTCGATCCCTAATCCCTATAGGGACGGGCTATAGCCGAATCTAGAAGACCCCAAAACCCATTCTGTAAACCGGCTTTTAATATTTAATGGATTCACCGATCGCCGACAGCCTCCACTTCCTGCGCTCCAAAAATCGCCTCTGGATGGCAGTAATGCTTAAACTCTAGGAAATTCTCAAACGGATCGGCCAAGAAAAACGTAAAATGCTCCGTTAATTGTCCCGGAAACCGTTGTTTTGGTTGTTGAAAGAAGCGTAAATTTCGATCCTGCGATCGCTCTAAAAGCCGATCCCAATCCGACTTTTGAGCAAATACTAAGCCAAAATGACGAGGATAAATACCCGCTTGTGGAGTTAATGGCTCATCAGTGACATGGGCAACTAACTGATGGCCATACAAGTTTAGAATAAGAGCATGGCGCGATTCTCGACCCATTTGGCAGCCCAAACCCTCCACATAAAAGGCTTTGGTTTCTTCCAGATTTTGTACGGGAAACGCCAGATGAAATAACACGCTATCCATAACCTAAACTTCTATCCTCAATGACTGATTTAACGATCTTCACTAATCCCTGGATGGTTGCCGTCATTCTAAATACGGTCTTATTAACCATTGTCGCATTCGCGCCGAAAAAGTTGTTAACCCTTGCGGGAGTCATTCATGCTTGGGTTTTGGGAGTCCTCGTCTGGGGAACCTTGGAATGGCCGGGTTATGCAGTCGTTGGCTTTTATTTCTTAGTCGGATCGGGAGTAACTCGGATCGGTTTAGCCGAAAAAGAGGCTCAAGGAATCGCCGAAAAACGTTCTGGTGCAAGGGGACCAGAAAATGTCTGGGGGTCTGCTTTTGTGGGAGCAGTTTGTGCTTTAGGTGTCCTGCTTATTCAGTACCAAGGGGGGCCCGATGAGCTAATTCCATGGTTGGGTTTAGCCTATGTAGCCAGTTTTAGTACCAAATTATCGGATACTTGCGCTTCCGAGGTTGGCAAAGCTTATGGAAAACGGACATTTCTGATTACTACATTGCAACCGGTAGCGCGGGGAACAGAAGGAGCGGTCAGTTTGGAGGGAACCTTAGCCGGGATGGTCGGGGCGATCTCCCTTGCCCTGGTCGGTTGGCTCGTAGGTCTAATTAGCCTCTTGGGTGTCCTCTATTGCCTGGTGGCGGCATTTTTGGCCACAAATGTCGAAAGTGTCATCGGAGCAACCGTACAGGAGAAAATAAGCTGGCTTACCAATGAATGGGTCAATATTATTAACATTACCTTGGGGGCAATCTTCGCCATTCTGTTAAGATTAAGCTTCCCAGGATTCTGAATTCAAATCTTTCCTTGACGGAGATCAAAATATGACCCCATTCATTTTAAATAATCCAGACACTGCCTCGATTACCGATGAGCAATTTTATCAACTTTGCGCTGCTAACGGTGACTTGCGACTAGAACGAACGGCTAAAGGAGACTTAATCATTATGCCACCCACTGGAGGAACAACGGGAAACTGGAATTTTAAAATTGCTCAACAATTAGCCAATTGGACCGATACTGACGGAACCGGAATAGGGTTTGATTCTTCTACTTGTTTTAAACTTCCTAAAGGGGCGGATTATTCCCCCGATGCAGCTTGGATACCGTTAGCAAAATGGGAAGCGTTAACCCCCGAACAGCAAGAGAAATTCCCGCCCATTTGTCCTGATTTTGTCATCGAACTGCGTTCACCTAGCGATTCCCTCAAACTCCTGCAAGACAAAATGCAGGAATATCTGGATAATGGTACTCAGTTAGGCTGGCTCATTAATCCCCAAAACCGTCAAGTAGAAATTTATCGTCAGGGACAAGACAAACAAATTTTAGATCATCCTCCCAGCTTATCCGGAGAAGATATTTTACCCGGATTTGTTTTAAATCTTCACTTGATTTGGTGAGAGCTTCTTTCCCCCATCCCCCCACCTTGCAGCCGGTAGAGCAGAGAACTGAGGGTGCGGTGGCGGCGAATCATGTTAATCTTGTTAAGAAATCTATAGTTAACCGCATTTAGGTATATATGTCTCTTCCCATTCGCAATGTTGCCATCATTGCCCACGTCGATCATGGCAAAACAACTCTTGTGGATGCTCTGCTCAAACAATCGGGTATTTTTCGCGAAGGGGAAGAAATCCCCGATTGTGTCATGGATTCTAATACCCTGGAACGGGAGCGGGGGATTACAATTCTGTCTAAAAATACTGCTGTTCATTATAAAGATACGTTAATTAATATCGTTGATACCCCAGGCCACGCCGATTTCGGGGGCGAAGTCGAGCGGGTGTTGGGAATGGTTGATGGTTGTATCCTGATTGTGGATGCCAATGAAGGGCCGATGCCTCAAACCCGCTTTGTGCTGAAAAAAGCCCTAGAAAAGGGCCTGCGTCCAATTGTGGTGGTGAATAAAATAGACCGCCCGCAAGCCGATCCCCATGGGGCGGTTGATAAAGTCTTAGATTTATTTCTCGAATTGGGTGCAGATGACGATCAATGTGAATTTCCTTACTTGTTTGCTTCGGGTATTCAAGGCTATGCCAAGGAAGACTTAGAGGGCGAGAGCGAGGATATGAAGCCCCTGTTTGAGTCTATTTTGCATCATGTTCCCCCTCCGGTTGGAGATCCGGATAAACCGCTACAATTGCAAGTTACGACCCTAGACTATTCTGAATATTTAGGTCGGATTGTGATTGGTAGAATTCACAACGGAACGATTAAATCCAATCAACAAGCGGCTTTAGTCAAAGATGATGGCCAAATCGTTAAATCAAAAATCTCAAAGCTGATGGGATTTGAGGGTTTAACCCGTGTGGATATGGAAGAAGCTTCAGCCGGATATATTGTGGCTGTGGCTGGATTTAGCGATGCCAACATTGGGGAAACCATTACTTGTCCTAATGAACCCCAAGCTCTACCCTTGATTAAGGTGGATGAGCCAACGTTGCAGATGACGTTCTCGGTGAATGATTCGCCGTTTGCGGGACAAGAAGGAAAATTTGTAACTTCTCGTCAATTGCGCGATCGCCTCTTCCGGGAACTGGAAACCAATGTTGCCCTGCGGATCAATGAAACCAATTCCCCAGAATCCTTCCTTGTCTCTGGACGCGGTGAACTTCATTTGGGTATTCTCATTGAAACCATGCGTCGTGAAGGATACGAATTCCAAGTTTCCCAACCCCAAGTTATTTATCGAGAAGTCAACGGCCAACCCTGCGAACCTTACGAATGTCTGGTTTTGGACGTTCCTGAAGACTCTGTAGGTGGATGTATGGAACGCCTCGGCCAACGTCGTGGTGAAATGCAAGATATGCAAATGGGAGGCAACGGACGCGCTCAACTGGAATTTGTGATTCCTGCACGGGGTTTAATCGGGTTCCGAGGTGAATTTATGCGCCTCACCCGTGGTGAAGGGATTATGAATCATAGCTTTTTTGAGTATCGCACCCTAGGGGGAGAGGTAGAAACCCGTCGCAATGGGGTTTTAGTAGCCTTTGAAGAAGGAACAGCCACGTTTTATGCCCTCAAAAATGCGGAAGACCGGGGCTTATTTTTCATTACTCCCGGAACTAAGGTGTATAAAGGCATGATTGTGGGCGAACATAATCGTCCCCAAGATTTGGACTTAAATGTTTGTAAGACCAAACAGCTTACTAACATGCGCTCTTCGACTGGGGATGAACTGGTACAATTGCAAGCTCCAGTACAAATGAGTTTGGAACGTGCTCTGGAATATATTGGTTCAAATGAATTGGTGGAAGTGACTCCAGAATCTGTGCGCTTGCGGAAGGTGAGCAAGAAACTGGCGAAACGTTAAGTCAGTTGTGGGGAGTAGGGAGTAATTCCTATGTTCCTATTCCCTATTCCCCATTCCCCATTCCCTATTCCCCCTTCCCCCTTCAACCCAGGTCGAAGAAGTCACTAATCATCGGCAGAAACTCTTGCACCGCTTTGACTAAACCCGCAGCCGCAGGCAAACCGGTAATCAGTCCCTTGAGCATCGTGGTGGCGCGTTTGGCCGCTTTTTGGAAACCGTTATCCTGGGGATTTTGACCCGCTTCGCCGATAATGTTCAGTTGCTCCAAGGCTTCGGTTTTGTCCTCGTCGTTGAGTTCGCTGTTGTTGATGGCAATTTGTAGCTCCGTGAGAATCGCTTTCAGGTCGGGTTTATCCGGTTCTGGGGGAATATCCGGAAGTTGATTGAGCGTCGTCGTGAGGGTGCTATTTTGGTTATCAATGTTTTGCACTGCACCACTGGCATCCAAGTCACCCCCTGCCAGGTTGCCTTTATTGTCGCCACCTACAGAAATACTGGGATTATCACTCATGGCCTTACTCTCTGCACTGCTGGTTACATTGATTGTAGGCGATAGAAGGGGAAGTTTTGCGATGATATCATCCATCTGTTGTTTCATCTGTTGTCCATGGAGTTGATAGAGTTCGGCTTGGACTTCCAGGCGAGCAACGTAAGCTGCGTCAAAGTGCTGTTCAACTTGAGCTTTATCGGTTTCGGGAGGCACTTCTAGGGTAACCAGGACATCCTGACCTTTTTTCTGGATGGATTGAATGGAGTCAAAGGTAATCTCAGGATTTTCTTCCATGACTTTCTGAAGCGCGGCGGCGAATGCTTCGGGGTTCATGCCACCTTTGAGTAAGATCTCGATGGTATGCATCAGTTCAGTGTAGAGATTCTCAAAGTCACCAGGAGCAAAGACTTTATCGGGATTATGGGGACGACGTTCGCGGCTACCCAGTGGGTTGGGGTGTTCCAGGAGATAGATGTATTGGCAGTCTACATCCTTAAAAATAGTCGTAGGTTCGATGTTCCAGGCTTCCAGGCAAGCACCCGTGAGATAAGCATGGGTGAAATTTGTGCCGATGGCAGTTGATTCAGTCAGGTTAGCGTCTTTCAGGTTCGCACCACTGAGGTCGGCTTCACTCAGGTCAGCTTGTTTGAGGTTAGCGCTCTCTAGGTTCGCTCCAGCTAGAAATGCTCCTCGGAGGTTGGCTTTGCAGAGGTCGAGTTTATAGCCACTTTCTGGGTTAATCAGCAAGTTTCGCACGGTGGTATTGGCGAGGAGCGTTTGTCCCGGACGAGCGAGGTCAAGTTTTTGGGTATTGTTGAAGCGGGTGCGGAGCAGGTGAGCGTGACGGAAATCGCAGTTTTTCAGCCTAGCTCCGGTAAAGTCCACATCCATTAATGTTGTACCGCGAAAGCTGGTTCCTCCCCAAGCAGCAAAGGCAACGGCAGCCGAACGTATCCAGGCATCACGGGGGTCGCCTTTCATCGCTCGCCAGGCAATGTAGACGTTCAAGCCTGCGACTGCGAGTGCGACTGCGAGTGCGACTGCGAGTGCGACTGCGAGTGCGACTGCGAGTGCGACTGCGAGTGCGACTGCGAGTGCGACTGCGACTACGACTGCTCCTGCGACTGCGACTGCTCCTGGTCCTGCTCCTGCGACTGCTCCTGCGACTGCTCCTGCGACTGCGCTAAGGCCGGCCACAACTCCTTTACGAAGTATGACAACGTAGAGAATCACCAGAACAACCAGTGAAACCCAACCAGCGACTATATTCTCTAAGTTACCTGTGTCAAAGATGAGAGTAGAGAAAACCAGACAATACAGACATGACCAAGGCAATCATAAGATTCAGTGCCATGCGCCGTTTCTGGAGTCCCGCTTTTGCTCCGCAGAACTTCACCCCCGTTAAGTTGGCTCCCGTAAAGTCGGTTCCGCGAATATCTGCCCGACTGAAGTCTGCTCCCGCCAAGGTCTTACCCTTGAAGGACTGTCCTCGCAGGTTCTCCCCCTGGAAGTTGCGCTCTCCTGCGGCATAGTTAGCTAAGACCTGGCGTGCTTTCATGGAACAATTAACAATGAACAATGAATAATGAACAATGAAGATGGGTTTTCCCTATTCCCCATTCCCCATTCCCCATTCCCTAGCATATAGTGCTGTGCTATAGCTCTAAGGCCATTTGGTACAGTTTGCGTTTGGGAACATGGGTGAGTTGGGCAAGATGGCGACTAGCTTGCGATCGCGACCATCCTTGTTCTAATAAGTCCGCTAATTCGGCTTTGAGTGCGGCTTCCGATAACGCTACATTCTCGATATCTGCGCCAGCAACAACCAGGGTAAATTCTCCTTTGGGTTGATGTTCTTGATAATATTGGATGGCTTCATTTAAACTTCCGCGCCAAAACTGTTCATAGAGTTTAGTCAATTCGCGAGCAATAGTAATTTTTCGCTCTTCTCCACAAGTTGCCCTTAAATCTTGCAGGGTTGCTTGCAAGCGGTGCGGCGCTTCATAAAGAATCACAGTGCGAGTTTCCGTTTTGAGCATTTCTAAACGCTGGTGACGGGATTTCCCTTTGGGGGGTAAAAAGCCTTCAAAACAAAAGCGATCGCTCCCTAACCCCGAAGCAGATAGAGCAGTTAACGCTGCATTTGCCCCTGGAATGGGAACCACATCGAGTCCAGCGTTTAATGTAGCTTGAACTAACTCATATCCCGGATCGGAAATGCCGGGAATACCCGCATCACTAACTAAGGCGATCGCCTTTCCCTGTTGCATGATCGCCAACAGTTCCGGGATACGCTGCTGTTGATTATGTTCGTGACAGCTAATTTGCCGGGTTTCGATTTGGAAATGTTGGAGTAACTTACCCGTATGGCGAGTATCTTCAGCGGCGATCGCCTCTACAGACTGCAAAACCTTCACCGCGCGAAACGTCATATCCTCTAAATTACCAATGGGCGTTCCTACTATATATAATGTCATTTCGTAATGGGTAATGGGTAATGGGTAATAGGTAATAGGTAATCTCCGCGTCCCCCCATCTCCCCATCTCCCCATCTCCCCATCTCCCCATCTCCCCATCTCCCCATCTCTCTCATGATTGATTTAATCCATGCTCGATCGCAAACCGAACTAGCTCAGTGCGGCTATTCGTGCCCGTTTTCACAAATAAACGGCTCACATACTTCTCCACATTTCGCACACTGGTTTCTAACCGGCGAGCAATTTCCTTATTCATCAAGCCTTCCGTAACTAAATTTAAAACACTTTGCTCTCTAGGGGTAAAATCAATTTGAATCGGGCTAGTTTGAGTCGATACCGTATTCCCTTGTTGCAGGATACCTTGAATTTGATTCAGTTGTTGTTTAATATCATCTAATTCGGTTGAACTACTCGCCGCTGCACGGCGTTCGATCAGATTTTTAACGATCGCCTCTAATTCTTCTGGATCAAACGGTTTAGGAAGATAAGCATCACATCCCGCTTGATAGCCTTGGATGCGATCGGAAGTCATCCCTTTAGCCGTTAAAAAGACCACAGGCATAGACTTAAATCGGTCATCTTCCCGCAATTGTTGTAGGAATTGATAGCCATCCACTTGCGGCATCATAATATCAGAAATCACCAAATCGGGCACAATTTGCTGAACTTTTTCCCAACCTTCAATGGCATTATTCGCCACTTCCACACTAAACCCTGAATCTTCGAGATAAGCTTGTACCGCCTCCCGCAGTCCCGGTTCATCATCTACTAATAAGAGTTTTGCTGACATTGGCTTTTAATGCAAGATAAATCCTATTTCTAGTGTAGCAAATTTCAGGAAATGGTTAAAAACTCTAGTAACGCTTGTGTCGTTTCTTCGGGGGCTTCTTCTGGCAGAAAGTGACCGCAGGGTAAAGAAAATCCTTGAACGTTCACCGCCCGTTCTCGCCAGGTTGCCAGCACATCATAGCACCGTTCCATCACTCCCAATTGTCCCCAAAGGATCAGTAAGGGGCACTGTATCCGTGTATCTAAGTCAGCTCGATCGTGTTCCAAATCAATGGAAGCGGCTGCACGATAATCTTCACAAGTACTATGAATAACATCTTTGTTGCTAAAACAACGGATATATTCGGCGATCGCCTCCTGGGAAAATCCCTCAAAGCGGTGACTCCATTGCCGTAACTTGCACGTTAAATAAAACGCTGGGTCTGATCCAATTAACTTTTCCGGAATTCCTGCGGGTTCAATCAGAAAAAACCAATGGGAATAAGCCGTTGCCAAGGTTTGATTAATCGTCTCAAAAATCGTTTTGGTGGGCACAATATCAAGTAAAGCCGCTTTTTGCACCCTTTGCGGATAATCCAAGAGTAAACGATGTAAAACCCTCGCTCCTCGATCGTGCCCTACCGCTAAAAACTGCCTAAATCCCAGTTGCTCCATCACCTCAACCTGGTCTTGGGCCATCGCTCGTTTAGAATAAGGAGAATGGCGATCGTCTGTTCTTGGATGACCACTATCTCCATACCCTCGTAAATCAGGACAAATAACCGTAAAATGTTGGGCTAACTTTGGGGCAACTTCATGCCACATGACATAGGTTTGGGGATAACCATGCAACAGAAGTAAAGGGGAACCTTGCCCTCCGATCGCCAAATTGATATTAACCTCATGGGTGGTGATTGTATGGTGAGTAAAGTTTTCAAACATCAGATACTGTTAAAATTAGGGGCAAATTCATATTACCCATTACCTATTACCCATTACTCCATTACCAGCGCACAGTCTTAGAACCTATGGTCAATTCATCTCCTTTCTCCAAGCAACGCCGTCCCTTTGTGGGTCAAGGGGTCTCCTTTCCCTTACAGGTGACTCGTCAAGGTAGTTTAGCTTTAAGTGCAGAAGATCTCAATATTCGCCAGTCGATGGTTATTATTCTGATGACTGACTTGGGTGAACGGGTGTATCGACCTAACTTTGGCTGTCGGTTATCGGAATTAGCCTTTGCACCCATGAATCAAGATACGTTGAGCCTGATGCGAATTTGGGTGCAAGAAGCACTGGAACAGTGGGAACCGCGAATTACGGTGCTTAAAGTGCTAACTATTCCCCGTCAAGAAGAAGGTCGAGTTGACCTGATGATTCAATATGAAATTCGGGCTAATTACACTCAGCAGAGTATGGTGTTTCCGTTTTATTTGAAGTCTGAAGACGGTCAATAGTCAAGGGAGAATAGGTCATAGGGAAAACCCGATTTTACCCTTGGGTATCAGGTTAAAGTGAACTACCTCAAGAATAAGCCATGCACCTTAGAATTTTCCAGAGTGACAGAAGCGCTGTATCCCTCTTCTTTCACTCTGGGAAGAGTATAATAAAGAAAAAAGGCTAAAAGCCTTATCAGAACCATGATTGCACCAAGAACTGCTCAACCGACCCTCTCTGTGATTGATAAATATTGCGATTTCTATAGAAATCTATTTTCA
>NZ_JAGHZH010000180.1:0-3289 GCF_017746885.1 Roseofilum sp. SBFL
GGGTTTTTAACCCTTCCCTCTTTCCTGGTGCTGTGAGCGCTGTGGCACCACTCCGACTCCATCCCGAACTCGGCAGTGAAACACAGCAGCGGCGACGATACTTTGGGGGTCACCCTTGGGCAAAATAGCTCGGTGCCAGGTCCATTTTTGACAAAAGGTCTTTCTGATTCAGAGAGACCTTTTGTTTTGTTTCTTAAGGGATGACAAGGAGGCTAAAGAGTAGACTGTTTGAATAAAGCCACTTTCCTAGCCTTACACTTTGAAATTCCCTATCTCCTATAATGGCTATTTTATACTCTTTATCCTTAAAGAATTATGTTTTTCTTCTCTAGAGAAGAAAAACATAAGCCAGGTTTCTATTTTCAATCTTGGCTGAGTGTCAAAGATATTCATAGAAACCGGGTTTCTGGCTTAACACACGGTATCTCGGATAGCTTCTGCATCAATGGGTTTAATTAGATATAGACGCAGCATATCCCAGCCAATTCCAGCCATTAAGGGTAGTTTGCGGAAGAATTTGACAATTTTAGGTGCATTGCTCTTATTAATCGCTGCAAGCTCGATGTTTCGCTCTGAACAGCGATAAACCCGTGGGAAAAATTCTGGATGATCTACATTTAACATGACTGGGAAAGCCCGACCTGCTGTAGCATTAGTATTGCAAACGACAGTTTGGTCATATTCTCTGGCATCTAAACCAATCATTTCATAAAAGTCAGTGCGCTCATCTACAGTGAGAGAATGAGTAACAAAGACGGTGAGCAGGAAAAAGCGGGCCCAGAGCCGTCCTGTCCAGCTATCCCACATATGGCGCTGCGATCGCAATAGGGCTGTAAAAATATCCCCGTGGCGGTTTTCATCCTGACACCAGCTTTCAAAGAACCGGAAGAGCGGATAAAACTGATATTCTGGATGTTTCTCTAAATGACGGTAAACGGTGATGTAGCGCCAATAGCCAATTTTTTCCGACAGATAGACCGCATAGATGATCCACTCTGGCTTAAAAAACGTATAGGTGCGGTTTTTCGTCAGATAACCCAAATCTAGAGAGATCTTAAAATCACTCATGGCCTTATTCAGAAATCCAGCATGACGGGCTTCATCCCGCGCCATTAGATTAAAGATTTCTGATAATAGGGGCTTAGTGTCTTTGAGCTTACGGGAGAGTTCCTTAAAGAGCAAAAAGCCGGAGAATTCAGAAGTACAGGAGCGCTCTAAGAAGTCTACAAATGTAGCGCGGGTTTTTTCATCAAGATGTTCCCAAGACTGGTCAAAGCTCTCATCCCGGACAAAGTGATGGCGGTTATAGTCTGCTTTCATTTCAGCCACCATAGCCCGAAGTTCAGCTTCTTGGCTAGAAATATCCATCGAGGCGATAGCCTCAAAATCAGTCGTATAAAACCGAGGGGTCAGCAGGGTTTCCTTGACTGGAGCTTTTACCCCTGGCTTGAGTTCTTCTATCGTCGGTTGTGAGAGCGTCTTAACCATAATCAGGTGCAAAATCAGTTTATCGATACATCAGTTTATAACGAAGATAAGAATTGGTCGTCAATTCTCATAAAATATTTACATTGCTTTACGGTTCTTCTTTGTTGTATGCAAAAGTCCATAAAGAGAACGCTTGTTGATCTAGAGTGGGATTGATCGATCGCCGAGATAATCTGAGCACAAAGCTGACTGTAGGAGGGAGTTTTAGGCAGATGTTTAGGCTACTTTTTCCCTAGGTTAAGGCGAATGGAGTCGAGTGGTGTAGCGATCGCCTGTACTCCTTACAGTATTAAGTTTTGAAAAAAAATCATCAATTTGAGTTTAATCGCTATAGAGTGATTAGAGTTGAAATTCCAAACAAAACCAACAGAGTCTACAACGTTATTACGAAGTTACTATGAGTCATTCTGAAACCTCCAACCTCCCCCCTACAGATTCTCGCGAACGGTTTAAAACCTGGGTGATGGGTTTGCAAGAGAACATCTGCCAAGGACTAGAAAAGATTGATGGTCAAGCTAAATTTAAACAAGACCAGTGGGAAAGGGCCGAAGGAGGTGGCGGTCGTTCCAGAGTGATCCGAGACGGTAGAGTTTTTGAACAAGGTGGAGTGAACTTTTCCGAAGTTTGGGGAGAGGGACTACCCTCTTCTATCCTTACCCAACGTCCTGAAGCAGCGGGTCATCCCTTCTTTGCTACAGGAACCTCAATGGTGTTGCATCCCCGTAACCCTTATGTTCCCACCGTTCACCTGAATTATCGCTACTTTGAAGCCGGCCCGGTTTGGTGGTTTGGCGGCGGTGTTGATTTAACTCCCTACTATCCGTTTACCGAAGATGCGATTCACTTCCATCAAACCATTAAGGATGCTTGCGATAAACACGATCCAGAATATTATCCTGCCTTCAAACGCTGGTGTGATGAATATTTCTACCTCAAGCATCGCCAAGAAGCTAGAGGTATTGGTGGAATTTTCTTTGATTACCAAGATGGTCGGGGAGAACTCTATCGAGGCCCCAAACCTGAAGGAGAAGCCGCACAATATAGTCAGAAAGTTGGCGACACTTCTCATACTTGGGAAGAGATCTTTGCCTTTGTTCAAAGTTGTGGCAACTCCTTCCTTGATGCCTATCTTCCCATTATTGAGCGCAGACAAGATATAGAAGCTGGAGAACACGAGCGCAATTTCCAACTTTATCGCCGTGGACGTTATGTAGAATTTAACCTCGTCTATGACCGAGGAACTATTTTTGGCTTACAAACGAATGGCCGTACTGAATCTATTCTGATGTCCTTACCTCCCCTGGTACGTTGGGAATATTGCTATAGTCCAGAAGCATGCAGCCGAGAAGAAAAGCTTTATACCACGTTCCTAAAAGCCCAAGATTGGGTTAATTGGGAAAAAGAACCGGAATTAGTAGGTGCAAAATAGATCGGCCTTGATTCTATAGCTTTAATCAGCTTTAGAACTCTTGGATTTAATGGTTATGACTTTCCTTTTGAACCACCGAAAAATCTGTCGGTGGTTTCTTATTTTTAGGTCATATAGCAGGGATAGGGGATACTTATACCAAATCCGGGTAGTACAGGTGGAGATGGATAGCAAGAAAATTTGGATTAGAACAGCATCTGTTTATTTTCTATACTATTCGGATTTGGTATTACCCTCTTTTGTCACTCTGCCGAATCAAGATAGGAATTAAGATAAGGGATTTAGGCTGAAGAAAAAAAGTATTGAAATTGATTGACACGGTGTAGCAATGGGCGAAGTGATGAGAGTAATTGCCAATCTGGGAAAACTTGA
>NZ_JAGHZH010000181.1:0-10063 GCF_017746885.1 Roseofilum sp. SBFL
TTACTCCTTCCAATGTGGCTCTTCTTTAGCTGAAGAATTAATGGAGTGCAAACCTCATAAGCGGTGGTTTTTTCCCCAAGGGCTACAGGCTCTATCCCTTATACAGTCTAGTTTTTAGCCTCCTTGTCACCCCTTAAGCTATTTTTCACGATCGCGATCGCTAAAATAAATAGATCCTCCTGGTCACCCCTTGAGTTCTCCATCACAGCGTAAATCTCTGTATGGCGGTACTGGGTTTAGTCCGACTCGGGAAGATGGCTACTCGCAAACGAGGATAACTCAAGGTAAAGCGATCGCCTCTAGGAAACTCTAGAACGAAACAGAAGGCGATCGCTCCTCCTTCATCCGAAATTCTTTACAAAAATTCATAACAATGGAGTAGTTTCTATTGAAACTCTATACAAACAGCTCAACCGGCCAATTACTGTGACTGATGCCAGTGGATCGATTGCTGAATACACTTTTCAAACTGAAGTTGTTCCTGAACCCACTACAGTAGGTGGTCTTTTGGTTCTTGGTCTTGTTGGCTTAGGTAAAATGGCTTCGCGCAAACGCAAAGGGGTTTAGCTATTGATCCGTGGGCTGGGGTGACGAATGAAGCCCAGCCTACAAATTTGTATTTATTAATAAGTCAAAATATCATGTTTAATGTCTCAAAAGAAAGACCCTACACTTGCCGCTTGGCGACTCTGGAAGATGCCGCAGAGTCTGTAGGGGTGAAAATTTTTTCGCCCCTACAGACTCTGCTACAGAGCTAAAATGGGGTCAAGTTTTCCTTGGGCATCAAGGTCGTAAATACCGCTACAGTCGCCCACATACTTGTCGTCAACAAAGATTTGAGGGACAGATCGCGGTCCGCCCGTGCGCTTTACCATTTTATTCCGTGCATCTTCGTCTCCATCGATACAATGCTCAATATAGTCAATACCTTTACGGTCTAACAGGGCTTTGGCTCGCAGACAAAAAGGGCAGGTGCGCCAGGTGTAAATTTCAACGTTTGCCATAAGGGTTGTGATTCTCCAACGATCTAATTCCTTTACAATTCTATACAAAATTGGCGATCGCCCCAGGTAATATCAACTCTTTAGATGTTTGCGACAGATGATTGACACGGGGACTCGGGGATTGATGTGTAGCGTGATTTTTGGGATTTGACATAACGATTGCCGGAAGCACCCAAAACAAGATACGATGCTCCTTTGAGCTTATGAATATTGCTTAGTCTGAGGATTACTTCATCAGTGCGAAAGATAGTTTTAGCAGGTAACTGGAAAATGCACAAAACCCAGGCCGAGAGCCTAGAGTTTGTGCAAACATTTCTCTCTCAATTGGAACAAACCCCCGCACAACGAACCGTCGTTTTGTGCGTTCCCTTTACAGATCTAGGGATTCTAGCCGAAAAATTAAGGGACACTCGTGTCGATCTGGGCGCTCAGAATATTCACTGGGAAGACCAGGGTGCTTATACCGGTGAAATTTCGGGACCCATGCTGACGGAGATCGGAATACAGTATGTGGTCATTGGTCACAGCGAACGCCGGGAGTATTTTGGCGAAACGGATCAAACGGTTAATGCACGTCTGAAAGCGGCTCAGAAACACGGGCTAATCCCCATTCTCTGTGTGGGAGAAACGGAAACACAACGAGCGAATGGGGAAACAGAATCTCATATTAGTTCCCAATTGGACCTCGATTTAATCGGGATCGATCAAAGTCAATTGGTGATTGCCTATGAGCCAATTTGGGCAATTGGAACCGGAAAAACTTGTGATTCTCAGGAAGCAAACCGGGTGATTGGTTTGATTCGTTCTCAGCTCTCGAATCAGGATGTGCCGATTCAATATGGAGGTTCCGTTAAACCAGAAAATATTGATGAGACTATGGCCCAAACGGAAATTGATGGTGTCCTTGTTGGCGGCGCAAGTCTGGATGCAAAAGGGTTTGCCCGGATTGTCAATTACCAGTAATGCCAGGGGTGAATTGCTGATGGCGTAGGGGTTGGTTGGCCAAGCCCCTAATACCATTTCTCTTTAAGCCTGCCATTAATCACGCCTTGGGAGGCAAGGGGCACTCAGCCCCTTGTTAAGCATTGCTTTATAAAAAAATGCTATAAAACGTTAGGTTTGCTCGGGACAAAAAGATTATGGCTTGGATAGTGCGGGGACGCTCCTTTGATTGGGGGATGAAAACCTATATTATGGGAGTGTTGAATGTTACGCCAGATAGTTTTAGTGATGGGGGGGAATTTAATCGTTTAGAAACGGCGATCGCCCACAGCCAATATTTAGTCGATCGTGGAGTAGATGTGGTCGATATTGGTGGACAATCCACCCGCCCTGGTAGTCCTCAAATTTCCCTCGATGAGGAGTTGAATCGGGCGATCCCAGTCATTGAAGGCTTGCGAAATTTACCGGAACCCTATGGCACTATTCCCGTTTCTATTGATACGACGCGCTCCGAAGTCGCTCAGGCTGCGGTAGAGGCAGGTGCAGACTGGGTGAATGATATTTCAGGCGGAGATTTCGATAGCCAAATGTTGGCGACAGTCGCTCACCTGAGGGTCCCGATCATCTTAATGCATATGCGGGGGACTCCAGAAACGATGCAACAGTTGACCAACTATGAAGATTTAATGGGCGAAATTGTTGGGGTTTTAGGGGAGAAAATTCAGAAGGCTCTAAAGGCAGGAATTCAGGAAATAATCATCGATCCGGGGATTGGCTTCGCCAAAACCTACGACCAAAATGTACAGATTTTGCGCCAGATTCCCGGACTGCGAGAACTGGGTTATCCAGTGTTAATTGGTGCATCTCGCAAGAGTTTTATCGGTCATATTTTAAACGAACCTGACCCGAAAAAACGGGTTTGGGGTACAGCCGCCGCTTGTTGTGCAGCCATTTCTGGAGGTGCAGATATGGTGAGAGTTCACGATCTACCGCAGATGGTAGAGGTGTGTCGAGTTGCTGATGCGATTTATCGAGGGGAGAGCGCTTCGCAGTAGAAAATCGGTTATGGAAATACCCCGACATTATGTCTGATGAGGATTGACTTCGATCCAAATATTGGGGCACTCCACTATACTATAACGTTGAAAGATAAAATATTGTCGTGGCAACCCTAGGGAAGCCATATCTCCAACACGGTTCATGATAGTCGATCGATGAAGAGTCTGAAAAAATTGCCTCCTCTGGGCAATGTAATTAAAATTCTGGGCATCAATCTGGTTTTGATGTTCATTTTGCTAGAGGGAGTGTGTTTAGGCTTTTATGCAGCTCAACATCAGCAACTCTATTATGGGCGATCGCCGGATAATTCAGACAACTCAGAAGACAATCCTATCAACCTCGATCAACAGGGGATTCGCTTAGAAGAGAATATCACCGAAATTTTACATCCCTTTTTGGGCTATATTGCTAAACCGGGTACAGGCTTTGGAGGATTTGAATTTCAGTCCGTTTTTAATGCCAACAATTATGGTTTAGTTTCTCAACTGAATTATCCCTACATTCGGCAAAATCCTAATCAGGTGCTGGTGGGCATTTTTGGCGGCTCTGTTGCCACATTCTATTACATGAATGAAATTGAAAATCCTACCCTTGCCCGAACCCTGAACAATTTACCCGAATTTGCTAATAAGGAAATTGTCCTCTTAAATTTTTCCCAAGGGGGATACAAGCAACCGCAACAACTCCTGGTGCTGAATTATTTTTTGTCCCAAGGGCAAGAGCTGGATTTAGTGATTAACATTGATGGGTTTAATGAAGTTGCGATCGCCAACAATAATATCGAGAAAGAAATCGCCCCCTCCATGCCGAGCGCTCTGCAAGTCATGCCCCTGGTACAGTTAGCCAATAATAACCTCTCTACAGAACAAATGAAAATCATGCTAGAGGTGATTGGAATTAAGGAAAAACTCAAAAACAGCTTGCAAGGGCAACAAGAGTGTGTGTTAGCGTTATGCTACTTCTGGGAACAGATACGCTCAACTGTTTTAATCCAGAACTATTACGATCGCCTAGAAGACTTTGACGATCAACGTAAAAAATCTGCCACTCCCGATGAATCGTTAATTTATCTCCAACCCTGGGAAAGTCAAGGAACTGAACAAGATTACGAAACCATGGCCCAGATTTGGATACAGTCTTCTTTAGCCATGTCTTCCGTTCTCCAATCCCGAAATATTCCCTATTTTCATATCCTACAGCCCAATCAATATTATTCCACAGAGCGCCAGTTTAGTGCTGAAGAACAAGAGCAATTCGCACCCGAAAATAATAGGCGTAATCCTTATCTTGATGGCGTACAATTGGGTTACCCTGCTTTAATCGAAGCCAGCCAAGAATTACTAGACAATGGTGTATATTTCTTTAGTGGAGTCACGGCCTTTGATGGAGAGCAAGATACAGTTTATATTGATACCTGTTGCCACTATAATCAAACAGGTAGAAACATTTTTGCCAATTTTGTCGCCAGTCAAATTGCACTTACCCTGAATTCACCGAGTCCCTAGCAATCATGCTTAAGTTTGAGCCAAAATGGATTAAAGTCATCTTGATTAATATTGGCAGTGTTTTGCTGTCCTTAGAACTGCTCTCTTTAGGGTTTTATGGACTGAAAACGCAGCAATTGTTTTATACTCGCTCTCCAGCATCAAAAAAAACCTATGGGGCAGTTCATGAAACAGGAAATACGGGAGTCAATTTAGATGAAAGTTTACTCTTGAGATTACATCCTTATTTTGGCTATACTGATTTTAAGCCCCAAGAGCCGACCATTAATAATTATCAATTTGGTTCGCTAAGAGATTATCCTGTACTGAAACAGAGTGATCGCCAATACATCATTGGCATTTTTGGCGGATCGGTGGCGCTGGCGATCGCCAACACGGAAGCACAGTATCAAATTATTACCAATACTCTCCAGCAACTCCCTCAATTTGCCGATAAAGAAATCATTGTCTTAAATTTTGCCCAAGGAGGCTATAAACAACCCCAGCAACTCTTAGTCTTTAACTATTTCTTATCCCTGGGGCAACGCTTCGATATGGTGATTAATATTGATGGCTTTAATGAAGTCGCTTTATCGAGCCTTAATTATCCCGAAAATGTTCATTTATCCCTACCTAATGCATCCTTGATGAAAGCATTAGTTAATCTGGGAAACCATCAATTCTCTGCCAAAGATCTGGAAATAGCGATTAAAACCCGTGAATATAACGCTACTCTTCGCAAAATCCAAAATCGACAACAGTCCTGTTGGTTTGCCCTCTGTTATATTAGCCAACAATTCCATTATCAACTGCTACGTCGAGACTATCAACAGTTTTTAAGCAAACAGGAACAGAAGACATCAGAAGCCGTTGTCTTAGCTCCCACTTCTAACGCCTTTAGCCTATTTTATCTCAATCCTCCCGATCCAGATACTACGGCTGAAACACTCTATCCTAAAATTGCCCAAACCTGGCTCAATAGCTCGATTTTAATGCATCAAACCCTAGCCAGTCAAAATGGACTATACTTCCATTTCTTACAACCGAATCAATATTATCCCACTCAACGCCAGTTTACGCCTCAAGAACAACAACAAGCAATTAATCCCGAACAAATTTATGCCCAAGGAGTGCAACAAGGTTACCCCGTATTAATGGCAGCTCTTACCCAATTACAAAACAATCAGGTGAATTTTTTTAATGCAGCAACGGTTTTTGATGCTGAATCTCAACCCGTATATAGCGATGATTGCTGCCATTATAATCTTCTCGGCAATCAGATTTTTTCCCAATTTATCGCTAACCGTATTGCGCAAACCTTGCAAGCAGAGGAAAGCGCTCCAACAGCTCAAACCAAATCAAAGAACTTAGCGATAAATAACCCATAAAAGACAAAAAATAATAATCCTTCCCATTGGGTAATATGTTTATCTTGGGTAACCGTATAAAATAAAAGCGTTCCGGCAGCAAAAAAAGGTAATCCAATAATCAGTAAATCGTGGTTAATTTCTAATTCCGCAATTAATCCTGGAATACCCATCACCACCAACGAATTAAAAATATTAGAGCCAACCACATTTCCTAATGCCATTTCTGCATTGCCTTTACGGGCAGCATTTAAACTGACGATTAATTCAGGCAACGAAGTCCCTAATGCTACGGCACTGACGGCGATAATATGTTTGCCTATGTTTAAAGTTTCTGAGATTTGGGTGACGGATTCAATGGTGAAAACTGCACCAAAATATAACCCAAAACAACTGGTGACTAAAACCAGAGCTTCTTTAATAGGAAAGGTTTGAGGATTAGGGTTGTCCGTATCTTCTTCCGTACGATGGCTGAGAGTATAGAAGAGGTAAACGATATATCCAAGGATGCAAAAAATGGCTTCACCATGGGAAAATTGCTCATTAATGACAGCGAGGATGAGCAGTAGGGCAGAGCCTAACAGTAGAGGTAAGTCAACTTTGGTTAAGTCGTATTCTAGGATTAAGCCTTTACTAAAAACGGCAGCTACGCCAACAATGAGAAAAATATTGGCAATATTTGATCCTAAGACATTACCGAAGACAATTTCTGAGGAGTTATCGAAAACGGCAACGAGAGAAGAGAGGAGTTCGGGTAGAGAGGTGCCAACGGATAATAATAATACTCCTACAATAAAGGAAGGCAATCGAAAAAATAAGCCTAAAACTTCGGCTGAGTCGGTGAAAAAGTCAGAGGATTTAATTAACGCGGCTAAACTAATAATAAAAACCAGAGACCACAGCAAAATTACAGATGTCATAGAGCGAATAGTTCAACAAAAAAAGCGAGGAATCCTCCGGATCGGGGTTAATGATGATCCAATCCGGCTGATGATTGGGACAAATTTTAATAATATTTCAATAATACTTTAAAATAGTCTTAATGAATAAAAAGAAGGATGGGCTATCTGATGATACACAACATCCTTCGCAATCTGGGAATCCTATGGCAGTCTAAGCTTCATCATAGGGTTCCATATCTAACAAATAGAGATAGGGTTGAACGATATCTACCATTTCTGGACGCTGGAAGGCGATCGCCCGCAATAGATGCCAGTCCCTTAACCCCTCAAAGGCATTACTATACTCATCTTTCTCCAAACGGTTCGCAAGCAGGGTAACATCTTCTGAAGTCATCTTAGAAATTGCCTGCTTGGAGATGGTGATCATTGCCATAGTCGAGCCTCCCATTGCACCGTCTGTGTATCAACCCTATCTTATCCCATTTAGATCTCAGATTGAATCCCATCAGATTGCACTATGGTTAACTTTTAGGCTAAGTTCCGGCCATCGTCTCCTGAGACTGTTCTTCTGAGATTTCCGCTAAGAGGTTGTCACCCTTGAGCATCCGTTGAGCTGCTTCTAATAGGGCTTCCTCTAAGTAAGGCTTCGTGAAATAGCCCTTCGCTCCCAAGGAAGCGGCATGTTGTTGATACTTAGATGCACCCCGTGAGGTGAGCATTGCCATGGGAATTTCCCTCAGAACCTCATCACCCTGGAGACGCTCCAACAACTCTAAACCATTCAGTTTCGGCATCTCAATATCACAGAAAATCATGTCACAAGGTAGACCTGCTCGTAATTTCTCCCAAGCATCTAAACCATTCCGAGCCTGTTCCACCCGATATCCAGACTTCACAAATGTCATGGATAACAGCTCGCGTACCGTAATTGAATCATCGACAATTAACACCGTCGGCTCAGACTTGTCAATGGGTTCGGGTTCTGGGGGAACCACTTCTTCCCACATGCGAGAATCTCGTCGAGAACGACCCATGGATAGATCGATTAACTCCAGCACATCGGCGATCGGCATAATCCGACCATCCCCCAGTACCGTCGCTCCCGCGACACCCACCGGTTTAGGAATGGGCCCCTCTAACTGCTTGATTACAATTTCCTGCTCTCCCAAGACCTGATCCACCTGAAGCGCCAAATACTGACCCGCACTTCGCAAAATCACAATCGAGATAATGTCATCGTCCGCCGAACCTCCAAACACCCGTCCTCGGCCAATTGTCCGGTTATACTGCAACAATTCTGCTAGGGGTCGGAACGGTAGTTCAGTATCCCGCCATTTAATGCAATGGAGACCGTCCTTATTGGCGTAAACCCGATCCTTGGGCACATCTAACATATCTTCCACCCCATCCATCGGGAAGGCAACCCTTGCATGGTTACTAATACAACAGAGTGCTTTAGAAATACTCAAGGTTAACGGCAGACGAATGGTAAAGGTTGTCCCTTGTCCTTCTGTTGAATCTGTTGTGATCACCCCGCGAATTTCTCGCAGTGCCACTCGCACCACATCCATCCCCACGCCTCGACCAGCAAAATTATCTGCCTTATCCTTTGTACTGAACCCAGGATGGAAGAGCAAATCATAGATATCCAGGCGGGACATCGATTCTGCTTCTTTGGGTGTAATCAAACCTTTTTCCAGGGCTTTGGACTTCACCCGCTCCGTATTAATCCCTGCGCCATCATCAGAAACTGAAATCACCGTTTGGTTCCCTTGGTGAAAGGCTCTAACGGTAATTTTGCCCACCCCTGGTTTACCTAATTTCTTACGCTTCTCGGGGGTTTCAATCCCATGGGTCATGGCATTATTGATCAGGTGAGTCATCGGATCGAATAACTGCTCCTGAATCATTTTGTCGATTAACGTATCTTTTCCTTCAATATGAATTTCTGCCTGCTTATTCAAACCTGTAGCAATGCGGCGTACTGCTCCGGGTAGACGGTCCGCCGTTTGTGCAAAGGGAACCATTCGCGTGCGCGTTAACCCTTCTTGTAATTGGGTGGTGACCTGGCGGAATTGACGAGTGACTTGATCGTTTTCTTCAACGATAAACTCGATGTCGGAAGAAGATTCCCGTACTCGGACAATCAGCTCGATGGTTTCTTGGGAAAGGGTATGGAAGGGAGTGAAGCGATCCATTTCAATATGATCCCAACCATCGTTTTGATTGGAATCTCCTAAGCCATTGCCAGGGGAGAAAGCAGAACGATGGCCATGGCGAGAACTGAGTAAGGCGGATTCTAGAAGACTTCGCTCGTAGAGATCTCGCATTTTACCCCCTACATCACTCAGTTGCTGTACCAAATACAGTAAGTTATCTAGACATTGACGCAGTCGTTCTTGGTTCTGTTCTAGACTATTACGGTTAACGACCAATTCCCCAACTAAGTTACTGAGATTATCGAGTTGTTTGATGGGAACCCGCATATTCTGCTCAACTCGTTTGGCTGCTTTCGGCGATCGCGCCGTCGTCGCATTAGCCGTTGGTGGACCCCCTAATGCCTGATCTGCATCCGCTAACAAATCTTCTAGATCATCAAAGTCCCCTTCAGTTGTTTCCAGAGTTTCCGCAGGTGTATGACTGACCTCTTGTCGTAGAGATGGACTCGGTAAAATCACTGGTTCATCTAAAAATGTCTCTAATTGGGTAAAGATTTCCATGTTTTCACGCGGCTTCTGTTCTTTACCCAAAAAAGCCTCTAACTCTTGCCACTGTCGAGAAGATGAATCTACAGGATTTACATCATCACCAAAATCCAAACTCTCTAATGTCTCATCCGTCGAGCCTAAATCTTCCTCAAATAACGTTAGTTCATTAAGATCGTCAAGACTTTCCTCATCTCCCAACATCTCTGGTTCATCTGAAAACAGAGTAGACAAGTCATCCGGTGCATTTTCTTCTATCTCTAAGGAAAAATCTAAACTATCCAGACCTTCAGAGGGTTCTTCCACCACCGGTTCATCCAGATCTAAGCCAGCATCTTCTGTGAAATTGGATGATAAATCTAGTGGATCTGGATTTAATGGTTCTCCCAATCCAAAATCATCAATTTCTTGAATCAATGTATTTTGACTCAGGTCTTCATCACTATCAATCATTAAATCCAGATCCATTTCTTCACTAATTGAATCTGACTCTTGAGCCTCCAGACTCAACCCATCTAATTCTAAATCCTCACCCAAATCCAGATCCATTTCTTCACTAATTGAATCTGACTCTTGAGCCTCCAGACTCAACCCATCTAA
>NZ_JAGHZH010000182.1:0-26276 GCF_017746885.1 Roseofilum sp. SBFL
CGCGTTACTTTCAAGAATGCGATCGTGGCTCTGGACTGTTTCAAATAACTGTTGCCGCTCTTCCCTAGCTTCTCCTGAGACCTGGGTTAAAGCTTCCATCATACGACTATTGCTTTCGAGCAGGCGCTCTTGCCTCTCGGCTGCACTCGCGTTACTTTCAAGAATGCGATCGTGGCTCTGGACTGTTTCAAATAACTGTTGCCGCTCTTCCCTAGCTTCTCCTGAGACCTGGGTTAAAGCTTCCATCATATGACTATTGCTTTCGAGCAGGCGCTCTTGCCTCTCGGCGGCCCTCGCGTTACTTTCAAGAATGCGATCGTGGCTCTGGACTGTTTCAAATAACTGTTGCCGCTCTTCCCTAGCTTCTCCTGAGGCTTGGTTTAAAGCTCCCATCATATGACTATTGCTTTCGAGCAGATCGGCTAAACGGTCTAATCTTTCATCGGTCCAGCGCTCTGTACTCATCAATGTGTCTCCTTTAATTTCCTATTTTTAGCTTAAAGGCAAATCACAGTTGAAGAGGCGGATCGCCCCATCCCATTCCCCCATGGGACTATTTATGGTCAAATAGGAAGCATGTTTATGGGTCTAATTAGCAGATCAGACCCAAAAAAACCTCAATAAACTCTAAAATCCATAAAGGAAGTAATCCTTCCTTTCACTGGAATCGCGAGGAAAGATGAATTTAGGAATTGACTTACAAAGAAGTTTTATCGAATTACTGACTAACTTCGGTCTCCCCCAGGGAGCGGCAAAAGCCCTGTGGGTTCCCCTACCGATGTTAGTGGTTCTGGTGGGTGCAACGGTAGGCGTATTGGTCACCACCTGGTTAGAGAGAAAAGTATCGGCTGCCGTACAACAGCGTATTGGGCCCGAATATATGGGTCCGTTTGGGGTCTTAGTCCCGGTTGCTGATGGTCTGAAACTGCTGTTGAAACAGGATATTATTCCCGATAAAGCCGATCCAATTTTGTTTACCCTCGGGCCGGCTCTGGTCGTGATCCCGGTCTTTTTGTCCTTTCTAATTGTGCCCTTTGGAGAAAACTTAATGATCTCCAATGTGGGAATTGGAATATTTTTGTGGATTGCCCTTTCCAGTGTTGCCCCCATTGGCTTGTTGATGTCAGGGTATGCCTCCAATAACAAGTATTCCCTGTTGGGAGGCCTGCGGGCAGCCGCACAATCGATTAGCTATGAGATTCCCTTAGCCTTTTGTGTACTGGCGATCGTTATGATGTCCAATAGCCTCAGTACCGTTGATATTGTGGAGCAACAATCCGGATATGGAATTCTCGGCTGGAATGTCTGGCGGCAACCGGTAGGATTTATCATTTTTTGGATCGCTGCTTTAGCTGAATGCGAACGCCTGCCCTTCGATTTACCGGAAGCAGAAGAAGAATTAGTGGCTGGATATCAAACCGAATACGCAGGCATGAAATTTGCCCTGTTTTACCTCGGTTCCTATGTAAACTTAGTACTTTCTGGCCTTCTGGTGGCTGTCCTATACTTAGGAGGATGGGAATTTATTATTCCCGTTGATCAAGTGGCCCAGTGGTTGGGGATACCGGAAACGACTGGCTGGTTACAAGTGCTGATGGCCAGTTTAGGGATCGCGATGGTGATTTTCAAAACCTATTTACTGGTCTTCATTGCTGTTCTGTGTCGGTGGACTTTGCCCCGCGTGCGGATTGACCAACTGTTAGATTTAGGATGGAAATTCCTCCTGCCGGTTTCTTTGGTCAATCTTCTATTGACAGCAGCCTTAAAGTTAGTCTTTCCCTTTGCCTTTGGCGGATAGTTGAGAGTGACCTGTTTTGTGTCGTTACGAGTGGTTAATCCATCATGTTGAAGTTCTTAAAACAAGTCGGTGATTACGCGAAAGGGACGGTAGAAGCAGCGAAATATATTGGTCAAGGCCTCTCGGTGACATTTGACCATATGCAACGTCGTCCCATTACCGTGCAATATCCCTATGAAAAACTGATTCCTTCGGAACGGTATCGGGGACGGATTCATTTTGAGTTTGATAAGTGTATTTCCTGTGAAGTTTGCGTGCGGGTTTGTCCGATTAATCTTCCAGTGGTCGATTGGGAGATGAATAAGGAATCGAAGAAAAAACAACTCAAGCACTATAGTATCGATTTTGGAGTTTGTATTTTCTGCGCCAATTGCATTGAATATTGTCCGACGAATTGTTTGTCTGCGACGGAAGAGTATGAGTTGGCAGCCTACGATCGCCACGAGTTGAATTATGATAATGTAGCCCTGGGCCGCATTCCGTATAAAGTCACTAATGACCCCATGGTTCAACCGATGCGTGAATTTGCTTATCTGCCCAAGGGAGTCATTGACCCTCATACCGTATCCCATACAGAGCGACGGGCTGGACTGCGACCAGAGGAAATTCTGGAAAAATCGGAAACACCAAACAAGGATTAAAGAACGTGAATTTAGCTGAAGGGGTTCAATTGGTCTCATTTGGGCTGTTGGCGATTATGGCGATCGCCGCAGCTCTTGGCGTAGTCTTACTGAAGAATATTGTCCACTCTGCCTTTTTATTGGCGGGAGTGTTGATCAGTATGGCTGGGCTGTATCTGTTACTAAATGCGGGGTTTGTGGCAGCCGCTCAAACCTTGATCTATGTGGGCGCAATTAATGTCCTCATCCTGTTTGCCATTATGTTAGTGAATAAACAGGAAGACTATCAACCCCTGGTTCGGGGGTGGATTCGCAAGGGTGCAACGGCTGCCGTTTGTGGGGGGTTGTTTGCCCTATTGAGTATGATGGTTCTGCAAACGCCCTGGCAACTCTCCACAGAGGCGATCGCCGGAGATAGTGCAACAGTGCTGATCGGTTTGCATTTCTTTAGTGATTTTCTCCTGCCATTTGAGTTGGCTTCTGTCCTCCTATTAATGGCTTTAGTGGGGGCAATTATTCTCGCCCGTCGGGAAGAAATTCCTGACCAACCTCCCCAGGGTAGAGGGATTTCTGATATTTTACAATTGCCGGAACGACCAAGAGAATTGGTCTCGTCCAGTAAAGAAACGGAATCTTAAAGGGGAACAGAGCTAGTTCATTGATTGGGAGAAGTGGAAACATAATGGTTTTACAACTCGAATATTTTTTGCTCATTGCAGCCGCCCTATTTTGTATCGGTATTTATGGCTTGATTACTAGCCGAAATGCGGTACGAGTGTTAATGTCGATTGAGTTATTGCTCAATGCGGTTAACTTAAATTTGATGGCCTTTTCTAATTTCTTAGATCCCCAAGGCATTCGCGGCCAAGTGTTTACGGTATTTGTGATTACCGTAGCCGCAGCCGAAGCAGCCGTAGGCTTGGCGATCGTCCTATCGATTTACCGTAACCGCAATACCGTGGATATGGAGCAGTTTAACTTACTCAAATGGTAAGGGCAATTATTGGGGTGGGGTCAACCGACCCCAATAGCCCCTTGCGAGAGTTGTAGGCAATAGGTGATAGTCATATACACTTAATTATTAATAATTAATTGAATTGAATCATTGAAGCGATCGCCTTGGGCGACTTTGTTAATTTTCTGTTACGGTGTACAACTATATTGAGGCCCACACACCGGTCAGCCGGTGAGTTACTCATAATGATATAGCAGTGGAAGGATAGTTAAGGCATTTTCTATTGCCTTTTGCCTCAAATAATATCCTACTATCCTAACCAACTCATTCACTGCCATACGGCTGTACACCTTAGTTTGAGTATTCTCTCTATGCACTATTGTCCTACTGCATCAGTTTCCCCGGGTTCAACTCAGAACAATTCTAAGGGTTCTGCTCTCAAAATTATTGCCTTTGGAGATAGTCTGGTGTACGGGTTTGGAGATCTCGAAGGTGGGGGTTGGGTAGAACGCCTGCGCCGCTCGTGGATGGCTCCAGAGACTGCGGGCCATGTGGTTTATAATTTGGGAGTCAGAGGCGATCGCACGCCACAAGTCGTCCAACGGTTAGAATGCGAGTTTTGTCGTCGGGGAGAGTTGCGTAATCGACTCCCCGATCTGTTAATTTTATCCGTAGGATTGAATGATTCCGCTTGTGTGTCTCGTCCCCACGGACGCAACTATACAGATTTTAATAAGTTTCAGGCAGAATTAAGTTACTTATTGGATCAATCCAAAGAACTCTGTCCCGTCCTCTACGTGGGCATGATTCCGATTGATGAATCTAAAATGCCCTTTTTAGGCTGTTTGTACTATAACCACGAACAACAATATCGCTACAAGGAGGCTACGCGCCAAGCTTGCAAACAGCGCCAAATTCCCTATTTAGATTTGTTCGATCTCTGGACGCAACATTCCCTCAATTGGCAACAGGAGCGCCTCGGCCCCGACGGATTGCATCCCAATGTGTTAGGATATCAAACTATTTTCCAACAAATTTGTCAGTGGGAACCCATTCAGAGATTAGATCGAGGGACTATTGAGTCTCAAGAGTCTCGGCAATTACTCCAATGTAGCGCTTAGAGCCTATTGGTCAGAACTATCGATCGCGATCTGTCCCAGGATCTTCGGGGAGGTGGGTGAGATAGCCGTCTTCCATGTAAATAATACGGTTGGCAATGTCGAGAATCCGATTGTCGTGGGTAACGAGTAAAATCGTACACTTCTGCTCGATCGCCAGCTTTTGCATGAGTTCGACTACATCACGACCGGATTTCTTATCAAGGGCAGCCGTTGGTTCGTCGGCTAGGAGAATTTTGGGATTACTGACGAGGGCGCGGGCGATCGCCACTCGCTGTCTTTGGCCGCCCGATAGGTTTTCGGGATAGTAATTAATGCGATCTCCAAGGCCAACGCGATCGAGCATAGCAGCAGCTTTTTTATCTAGTTTGGTTGGCGATATATCCTCGTGCAATTCGAGGGACATACGAACGTTTTGTTTAGCCGTGAGGAAACTCATCAGATTATGAGCTTGGAAAATATAGCCAATTTGCTTACGCAATTCGTTCAACTGTTCTTTCCTAGCGCCTTGAAATTCATTACCCAATATTCTCAGGCTACCATTCTGTGCCGATCGCAATCCCCCCATGAGGGTCAACAAGGTTGTTTTGCCTGAACCAGAGGGGCCAGTCATAATCACAATCTCCCCAGATTGAATCTCCAGGCTAATGTCATGGAGAACTTGCTTTTTAAGCGCACCAGTACCGAAATGGTGATTAAGATGATTAATGGCGATCGCGGATGTCGATTCAGGGACAAACGTTGTTGTATTCATTGAGACAGTTAAAAATTCATATTACTAAGCTGTAGACGGAGATACTAGCCAAAAATATCAGCGGGATCGGCAGAGCGCAGTTTTCGCAGAGCGATGAGGCCCGAACCGGCACACATGACCAGCGTTAACATCAGCACGATAATGGCACGCCCGGTTTTCATCACAACCGGCAAAGCCGTCACATTGGCAGTGAGCTGATAAAGCCCTACAGAAAAGAAGAAACCAGGAATAAATCCGAACACGGCCAGGACAAGGATTTCTTGAACAAGAACACCATCGAGGTAGGAATCGCTGTAACCCATGGCTTTCAACGTGGCGTATTCCGGCAAATGGTCGGAGACATCAGTGTAGAGTATTTGATAAACAATTACCGTCCCGACAATGAAGCCAACCACTGCACCAAGATTAAAAATAAAGCCCGTACCTCCTTCACTCCAATAAACTTTTTCTAGCTCGATAAATTCAGCTTTGGTGACGACTTTAACATCGGGGGGTAAGCCCGCTTGTAATTGTCCCTGAACTCGTTCTAGATCTGCACCCGGCTCAAGGGTGAGCAAGCCGATATTAACGCGATTCGCCTGGCGGTTGGGCAATAAGGTAAGGAAGGTAGAGAAACTGGCGATCGCATTCGCTTCAGCACCAAAAGAAACCCCCATTGCAAATAAGCCCGTGACTTTGATTCGTTGGTCGCTAACTTCTGCGATCACGGTTCCTTGCTCTTCGAAGCGTTGGGCAATCGGTCCGAATTTACTCGACGAGGTACGATCGAAGAGGACTCGGTTAAGAAGCTTTAAGGATTGCACCCGTTCCGCATCCTGGATGTTGGTAAAGGGCGATCGCTCGGGGTCGATACCCCACAGTAGAATGTCGTGATTGATATGGGTTTCCGGATTACGCCAGGAGGCCATGCCGATAGAGAGTGGCATGGCCGAGGCTACGCCATCGTATCCGAGAGCTTGATAGAGTCGCTTGCGGGGGAAACTAGGCAGATTGATTAAGGTTTTTGCTCGGGGATCGAGTAACACTAAATCGGCATCCATCTCCTGGTGTGGCTTTGTCGCACTGTCATACAGGGAATCTAACAAGCCCATTTGTATAAACATGAGAACGTCGGCAAAGGCAATCCCGGCAAGGGCGACAAGTAGGCGAGCTTTTTGCTTAACGAGCTGATGCCAAGCAAGGGGGGTTTTGCGGAAGTATTTTAGCAACATGGTTAGGTAGGCGACGCAATTAGTTAAGTTGGATGGCAGTTTCGACTTGGAGATTGGTCAGACCAGAAACCCGTTGGCTGGCCTCTGAATCGAGGGCAATGCGCACTTCAATCACGCGGCTATCTAAATTGCTCCCCGGTTGATCGCTAAATACCGATTGTTTGCGGACGGCACGACCAATGTGGGTAACCATGCCCTGGATTGGGTCTTCCAATGCAGCCGCCACACCTGTGGCCATTTGTCCCAACTGCACTTGGCGAATGTCCGTTTCATCAACTTCAGCAACAATCACCATTTCTTCCGTTTGGCCAAGTTCAACAATGCCTGCCCCGTCTGCACGTTCGCCTGGATATACATGAACTTCAAGTACCTGACCTGCGAAGGGCGCGCGCACTCGTGCTTGTTCTAAGTCTGTCTCAGCTAGAGCTAGGGCTTCGACTGCTGCATCGACTTCAGCTTGAGCCACAGCCACATCTTCAGGACGTACCTCTTGGAGCTGCTCGAGAGTCGCCTGAGCTGTTTTAATTTGCGCCTGTAGGGTTTGGCGATCGCGAACCTGGGCAGCCTCAGCTTCCAAAACCATTGCTTGTGCCGAGTTGAGAGTCAAGGCTTTAGTGTCTCGTGCCGAGGCGGAAACAGCCCCATCTATATATAACTGTTCAAACCGTTCAAATTCTGTCCGAGCATTGTCAAGTTGAGCCTGCAACCGCTCGAGGGTGGCGGCTTGGGTGGTCATCTCTCCTGTCAGCTTGGCCTGGAGTTGGACGACAACAGCCTTTTGAGCAGCGATTTCACTTTTCTGGTTTCCTGCTTGTACCCGCGCGAGCTGCTGTTGGGCTAACTTGACCTGCTTGCGAGCGCGAGCCACCTGGTGTTGGAGACGGGTGTGGGAATCGAGTACAGCAACGATCTGACCCGCAGCGACTGTATCCCCAGCTCGGACGTGCAGCTCCGCAACCCGATCGTGTTCCAAGGCTAACGGGGCTGATAGGGCGATCGCAGTCGAAGCGGGTTCCAGACGACCCAAAACAACCAGTCGCGAGGGTTTGACTGGAGCTTGTATCACTTCAGGTTCCGAATCGGTGACGGGCCATTCAAACTTGCAACCAGCAATGCTGCCGAGCATGGCGACGAGCAGGCCGAGGGTCAGGTAGCGTAGGGGTCTTGACAGAGGAGAGGCACGCATTTTTATAGAGTGAATGTTCATTCTTACAATAACAACCGGAAAGTGAGGCTGTCAAGATAAAAAGAAAGAATGTTCATTCGCTTTATAAAGTAAGATAATAGAGCCACAATAAGGGTACTGTGCGCTCAAGCGAATCGATCTATCCAACCTACGAAAAGCTTCCTAGTGAACCATGCCAAGAACCCGAGATGAAAAAAAATTTAAAGAAAAGTGCGATCGCATCCTGGAAGTTGCCGCCCAATGCTTTTTAGAGTCAGGCTTTCACGGAACAGGCATGGCCAAAATCTGCAAGGCAGTTGGCATGAGTCCTGGAGCGCTATACCGATACTTTCCGTCAAAAGAGTCCATTATTGAAGCGATTGTGGAAGAAGAGCAAGCCATAACCGCAACCTTGCTGGGAGAGTTAGCCCGCGCAGAGGACAAAGCCATTGCTTTAGCAGACTTGATCGCCGGAATTGGCACGATCAATACCCATCGCCATGACTGTCAGCTTTGGTTAGAAATTCTAGCAGAAGCCGGACGCAACCAAGAGATCGCCAACCTCCTTCAAGCAATACAAGCGGAGGCGTTGAGAGCAATTGAGACAGCCATCTGCCAAGGACAAGTTAGAGGGCAAATTGATACGACGTTAGTCCCTAAGATTACCGCTCAATTACTGATAGCGATGATAGATGGTACAATGGGACAATTGGTGATCGAACCCTGCAACGATCCGGATTTATTTGCTAAATGTACGAAACAAACAGTCCTGAAAATTTTGACTTTTAATAGTGTAGCGCTATAGCCAGGGAAGGGAAAGTTAATAGATTTTCTGTTCCCGGTTCCCTAAAACCACAATTTAGCTATGCTAACCCACTCCTTCTTTGCTATTAATTAAGAGTGGGACAATCATGATTGGTTTACAACTAGAACGACTGTAGGAGTAAACGCCATTTGCTCTTACCGTTGTGTCCCATCCTTAATTAAAATAACTATAACTCTTTGCGCTTAAAGACCACCAACGTAATATCATCGTACATGGTGTGGGAACCCATATAAGAGCGAACATCCGCAATCAGGCGATCGCGAATCTCTTCCGTTGAATAATGCCACACCTGAGTGATGCGATCGCAAAACCGATCTAAACCATAACGTTGACCATCACTATTTTCCGCTTCCGTAATTCCATCTGTATACAAAACACCGCCATCCCCTGGATTTAGATCTACCACAATTGAGTCAAAAAACTCAGAGACATCCTCTTGTAATCCCAACGGAATTCCCAAATCAATTGTATCAATGCGCTCTATCCTTCCATCTGCACGCACAATTAACAGCTCCTCATGTTGACCACTCAACCTGAGCTGTCCCTGAGTATAATCCAAAATACTTAACGTTAAACTTTTTTCCGATTTCATTCGTTGTACATTATGATAAATCGTGCGATTCAGAATATCCAAAAAGCGCTCCGGATCGGTTTCCTCTGCTTCCAACAACGTCCGGACTGCCGTTTGCACCATAATCGACAAGACTCCACTTTCCAACCCATGACCCGTCACATCACCAATAGCAATTTTTATCCCTAAATCGTGAAGCAAAACATCATAATAATCTCCACCTACCTCAAAAGCTGGCTCCATAAATACAGCAAAGGTCAACTCCGGAATAGCGGTCAACTCTTCTGCTTTTGGCAACAAGATTTTTTGCAACTTCCGAGTCACGTCCAACTCAGAACTCATGCGTAAATTCTCCTCTTTAAGCTGCTGATTGAGTTCCAAAATTTCCGCATTAGCTTTAGCGAGATCGGCTTGGGTTTTCTTCTGTCGAGTAATATCTCTAAATGTCCCCACATAAAACGTGCGATGCTCGCCTAAATTTGCCTTTGTTAAGGTTGCTTCTATCGGAAATTCTTCCCCATTCGATCGCAATCCGATCGCTTCATGCCTTCCCGGTTTGATCAGTTCTCGAATCACGGTTAATCGGTCAGCTAGGGGATCGCTTGGAATCGAAATCAACCGATCAAGAGATAATCCCATTAATTCCGCAAGAGGATAACCAAAAATCTTTTCTGCACTGGGATTCGCTTTGCTAATTTCTAAATTATCTAGAGTAAACGTTAAAATTCCATCACTGGCCGTATTAAACACCGCCTGAGTTTTACTCACTGCTTCCTCTAGAGCCGCCATCACTTGATTGTAACGATGGGCAATTTGTCCCACTTCTGTAAAGGGTTCTACCGGTACGCGCAGAGCTAAATCCTGAGTATTAGCCTGCTCTTGCATCACTTGAAAGAGATCGTGGATTTCTGTCTGTGCCTGATGCTCAGAAATATTCAAACCAATTTTTTCTTCCGCTAAAGAAACCCGTAAAGCAATCAACTGGTTTAGGCTCCATAAAATCCCATAGGTTAGAGAAAAAGCCCACACTCCAGCAACGATAATTCCTAACAGTTGTACCCCGAATTGTTCTCGAACCGTTAACCCCGTTCCCAGAATCTGGGGATCGCCAAACCAGGCAACTGCTAAGGTTCCCCAAATACCAGATCCTCCATGGACTGCAATGGCATCAACGGCATCATCTATTTTAAAATCTTCCAAAAGTTGAGCGACAATCATCATAATTCCCGCTCCTATGATGCCAATCATGACAGCTTCTAATGTGGTGACGGCATGACAAGAAGCGGTTACGGCAACTAAGCCAGCCAAAGAGCCATTCATTAAGGCTTCAACCTGGGGAATTTTGCGCCGATACCAACTAATGGCTGCACCGGTTAGCATTCCTGACGATCCGGCCATCATCGTATTGACCATAATTCCAGGGACTTGGTCATTGAGGCTTAACGTACTGCCCCCATTAAAGCCTAACCATCCAAACCATAACAGTAGAGTTCCTAGGACAGCAAGTTGCATATTAGATCCGTGGATTTTACGGGGGTGTCCCGAATATCGAAATCGTCCGGAACGGGGCCCAACCACAGATAGTGTAGCTAAAGAAACCCACGCCCCAATACTATGAACAACTGTTGAGCCAGCAAAATCGACAAACCCCAGATTCTGTAGCCAACCGGAGGTATTTTCTAAGTTCAGACCATTCCAAGCCCAACAACCGAAGATGGGATAAATGAGGCCAGAAACGAGACCTGCAACCACGAGATAGGAAATAAATTTCATCCGTTCTGCGACTGCACCAGAAACGATGGTGGTAGAGGTGCTGCAAAACATGGTTTGGAAGAGGAAAAAAGTGGCGACTGAGGGGGTACTAATATTAATAAAAAAATTACTGATGCCCAGCCATCCACTGGGATTTTCCCCAAACATGAGGGCATATCCGATCGCCCAAAATAGGGTAACAGAGATGCCAAAATCGGCTATATTTTTAACAGCAACGTTAATGCTGTTTTTGGAACGAGTCAGGCCAGATTCTAAACACATGAATCCGGGTTGCATGAGAAAGACTAGCCCCGAACAGACGAGAACCCAAAGAATATCAGTCACATTCATAAAGGAGGGGGATCGGCGATCGCCCCAAGGTAACCAGCTCTCAAGGGAATGATGTTCAAATTTAGTGCGGAAAACACTCCAAACACCCAGACGCGGAGAATGGGAGAAGTCCTTCTCTTACGGGAGAAGGCTTGATCTCCAACATTATACAATGGAGATTACCGATCGCAGGTCTGGCAGGCATCACTATGTCTATGTTTTTTCATGAAGAATTGCACCGCACAGCCGCTATTATGGCCAAGCTCAAGAGTTTTCCGATCGCCATTTGCGGTGCCGGTGCCTTGGGGGGAAATCTGACGGAAAATTTGGCCAGAACTGGACTGACTCAGATTAAGGTGATTGATGACGATCGCATTGAGGAGCGTAATCTCTCAACCCAACCCTATTATCAATCGGATGTGGGTGCTTATAAAGTTAAAATACTCACCAATACTCTCTATCGGGCGTTAGGGATAAGTTTACAAGGAATGAATCAATGCTTAACCGACGACACCGTTCATAAATTGCTCAAAGGGTCCTCTTTGGTGATTGATACATTTGATAATAGTCCCAGTCGCCAAAGCGTCAAAGACTATTGCACAACATACCAGATTCCTTGCTTACATATTGGATTAGCTGCCGACTATGCGGAAATCATTTGGAACGATCGCTATCGCGTCCCTTCACCGGCTAATGATGATGTTTGTGACTATCCCTTAGCCCGTAATTTGGTTTTGCTCGCAGTGGCTGTAGCGTCTGAAGTCATCTTAACGTTTATTCGCGATCGCCAGCAGGACAACTATACGATTACATTTGCCGATTTTGCCATTACTCCCCTGCCCATTTCCGATGACCGGAAACAAGTAAATGGATAAAATCATCTGATCGCATAACCCTAAAGTCGTAGACGATAAGAGTAGGGCGCTGCCCTCATTCTTTCTTCATTCGAGGATTAACCTATGAATAGACCATCTGTAGCTATCCTATCTATCCTAGCTGGGGCGATCGCCACCCTGACTTCCCTAAGCAGTCTAGCCCAAACCACCCAAAAAACCATCAGTCCTGGGTTTCAACCCATGGAACTCACGGGTACATCTGGCGGCCCCACTGCAAGCAATTGCGGGAATTTAGCGGCTGCGCCCAATGTGAGACTGACTGTCACGGCCGATACTTCCATTCATTTCCGCCTGCAAAGTTCGGGTAACCCGACCCTCAAAATTGACGGCCCCCAAGACTTTGACCTCTGTGTGCCGGCCCATGATGGCTCAACCGTCGAAATTCCTGGTCAATGGCCTCCAGGCGAATACCAAGTATTTGTTGGAGATCTCGAGGCTGGATCTCATGGATATACCCTGAAAATTTCTGAGCAATGAGCATTAAATTTGAAGAAGTGATGGGCCAACCCCAAGCAGTGAGGTTGCTCAGTCAGGCGATTGACAAAAATCGTATTGCCCCCGCCTATTTGTTTGTCGGACCTGATGGCATTGGTAAGCGCTTGAGCGCTCGTTATTTTGTCGAGTATCTAGCCAGTCGAGAAGATACTCCAGAACACCTAGCACGGATGAGAAAACGTATGGAACAGGGGAACCATCCTGACTTGTTATGGGTGGAACCCACATATCAACATCAAGGACAATTACTGTCGATAACTCAGGCAAAAGCTGAAGGGGTGAAACGGAAAGCACCGCCCCGAATTCGGATTGAACAAGTGCGAGAAATTAGTCAATTTCTCAGTCGTCCCCCTTTGGAGTCCCCCCGGTCTTTAGTGGCGATCGATCGGGCAGATTTGATGGCGGAAGGGGCGGCTAATGGCTTATTGAAGACCTTGGAGGAACCGGGTCAAGCGACGATTATTGCGATCGCCTCTTCTGAGGCTGCTCTGTTGCCCACGATTGTTTCTCGCTGTACCCGAATTCCTTTTTATCGTTTGAGTCCAGAGACATTGGCGCAAGTTTTGCGATCGCGCGGTTATGGGGAAATTGTCGCGAACCCAACCGTGATGGCCTTAGCTCAGGGCAGTCCAGGGGAAGCGATCGCCGCTTTTGAGCAGTTACAAGCTTGCCCACCAGAACTCTTACAGTCTCTACAGAATCTTCCCCCCACTCCTCGAGAACAATTAACCTTAGCCAAAACCATTCCTCAGACCTTAGATACCCCCACCCAACTGTGGCTGATTGGCTATCTGCAACAGTTCTATTGGCAAAATCACCCGTCTTCCCAAACGCTACAACCGTTAGAAAAAGCCAGCCGTGCCCTTCTGAACTATGTCCAACCCCGATTAGTTTGGGAGGTCACCTTATTGGCGATGGCGAGTGGGCAGTGAGAAATAAGGCATATTGAAATTCTGTAATTTCTCTGATAAAAAATTAAATTCACCCAATAAGAGGATGTTTTCTCGCGATCCCTTATGGGACGATTAGCTCTGTCGTGCTTCAAGTCAGGGTTTAGATGCGCCGATTATCCAGGTTAAACGTATTAAAAAAATATGTTAAACATCAGAGATTAATAATTCTCTGTTGGTTGCAAATTTTGGCAACTTTAGGATTAATTGGAGGCTTATTTTCCCCCACAATAGCACCAACAGTTGAAGGCGATCGGGCCCGCAAGCGGCAGTTGCCTGGATTTACGGTATCAGCCAAATTAGTTAATCTCTCTACAGAACGTCTGTTTGCAACTCCCAACTCCGTAGGGGCGATCGCCATTGGAGTTGCTGAAGGAACCCGTACCCCTAGCGGAGGATATACCGATCTCTACTTTGGCCATACCGATCCGGGAAACTCCAAACATAACCTAGGAACCTTCGCCTATCAACATGGTGCAGACAGCCCCGAGGAAGCAGACTTCAAACAACTGCGACGACTTAAACCCTCCATTATCCAACTCGAAGAAGAAGCCCAAACCGTTGGTATTCACCTGGGCACCTTTAAATTGTTAGCTGGAGTAGATTTAATCAATCAATCTCCCCTAGCTGGAAAAGACTATATTAAACACCTCAAAACCTGTCACCAACTGGAAGAAGACCTAAAACAAGTCATACTATGTGCCCGCGTGCGCTCTTTCGTCAATCCCACCACGGGAGTACTAGAAGCCGATGGACTTGGTTCCTATCGCAGTACTGTCCGAAAAGATCAAAAGCGGCGCTTAGATGCTATAGAAAGGGTACTCAACTCAAAGAATAGGTTTAGGCACACATCAATCACTCATCAGTAACATCAGTACAATTGCCCTGAGATTGACTGTAGCTACAGATGATTCTCAGGCTCATTATTTACAATAGAGAGAATACCCTGCCAACAATCAGTTGACAGGTAATACTAGGGTCAGGGTTCATCCGATTTAGTTCTGGATTACTCGATAAAGAGATAATTTATAGCGTATGGCGTTCCATTCAGACTTGAGTGACTACTTTGATTGGACTCAGAAAATGGGTAAGTTAGATTTTTCTCAATTGCGTTGGTTGTCCGTGAATGTTGAAAGTACCATGGCTCAAGGGGTTGAAAGACAATGAGCCAACTTAAACTGCGGATACAAGTTGAGGGGAATACGGAAGGAACCGTATTGGTTGAAGATAATCCCTTTGTTTTAGGGCGATCGCCCGATTGTAGCCTCTGCCTCCCTTTTTTTGGTGTTTCCCGTCATCATGGTCAAATTATTGCCCGTGGGAATGGATGGCTCATCGAAGATATGGGCAGTCTCAATGGCACATTATTAAACGGATTACCCGCCACATCTGCACAATGGATTCATCATGGGGATGTGGTGCAAATTGGGGTTGTGTCTTTAGTGGTTCTCATTCTGCAACCTTCTGGAGAGGAGATTTCTAAAGGGCCAGAATTGAGTACCGATGGTACAACGATTCTCCGTAATGTTAAAGATCTGCAACGATTATGGCTGCAACCCCATAATGAACAAGATACCGCCAGCAGCAACCGTAAGGCGATCGCCCGGCTCAAAGATCTCGTAGACATTAGTAAAGGCCTCAACTCCGCCGGTTCCCTCGAAGCCATCTTTCTCCAAGTCCAAGAAGCCGTTTTTCGAGACCTCAAACGCATTGATCGTCTAGCCCTCTTAATTGACTTAGAAGCCATTGGACAACTCAAATTAGTTCGCCTAGCAACCCGTCATCAAGGTCAAGATACCCTCACTGCCGATAGCAGTTGGATTTCCCACAGCATCTGTCAAAAAGTCTTTATTGAAAGAGTCGCCATTCAAACCGCAGACGCACAAGCCGATGAACGCTTTGAAGGAGAAATGAGTATCCTCAGCAAAGGTATTCGTTCTGCTATGGCTGTTCCCTTGTGGGAAGAAGAACAAGTCTTTGGCGTTCTTTATGCCGATGCCCATGTTTCTTCCCAGTACACCAGTGTAGAAGCAGAAGAAGACCTCAGTTTTTTCTCCGCTCTAGCCAACTTAGTCGCCTCTTCTGTACAAAGATGGCTTCTAGAAGAAAAACTCAGAGATGAAGAAAATATTCGTCAGCGTCTCGAACGCTATCATACCCCTTCCGTTGTCCAACAAATGATGGCAGCCGGAGCGCTCACCGATGGCCGTTTACCCCTAGCTGAATATGAAATTAGTATTTTATTTGCCGATATTGTTGGATTTACTGCCCTCTCTGAACGGCTTTCCCCCTCAGAAATTGCCGAACTTTTAAATAAATTCTTTGAAGAAATGCTCCAGGAAGTATTTGTAGCTAAAGGCACGTTAGATAAGTTTATTGGCGATTGCATTATGGCCTTTTTTGGTGCTCCAGAAGTGCAACCGGATCACGCAGACCGGGCAGTGGCAGCCGCTAGAGGAATGCTTACTCGCTTAGAGCATTTAAATAAAACCAAGCGTTTAAATGAACCCTTACAACTGAGAATTGCCATTAATAGTGGGAAGGCAGTCGTCGGCGATATTGGCAGTTCCCAGCGAGTCGATTATACGGTATTGGGATCGACCATCAACTTGGCTTCTCGTATGGAAGGGATTTGTCCTCCTGGAGAATGTGTGGTCAGTGAACAAACTTATAAATTATTGCGCGTTCGTCGGGGATTTATGCCTATGGGAAGTTATCGCTTTCGGGGCATAGAACGACCGATTAGAGTTTATCAAACGACGCGCACTATTCCTGAAGAAACAGAAACTCACACGACTCATATACAGGAATAATCTTCAATGATATATAGTTGGATTGGTGAGTATTAGCTACGTTTAAAATCTCAAAAATACTTGCTACAAATGCGTACTGAAGATGAACCAAGACTCATTCAGCAGTCCTAGCAATTGACAGATATCACCTAGTTGTATTATTATGTAGTATATGCAGTCATCTGCCCCAATGCTGGACAGGAGAGGATTATTCCCATGCCTTATGAACATCTGCAATTTGCCCAAGCCAAACCCGTACTCTCTTGGGCAAACCACCCCCTAGCCCACGACGAAACCCGCATGGCAAAAAATGTGGCTTCCTTGCCCTTTGTCTTTAAGCATGTGGCGTTAATGCCAGATGTTCATTTAGGTAAAGGAGCCTTAGTTGGCTCGGTTATTGCCACCAAAGAAGCCATTATTCCTGCCGCTGTAGGTGTCGATATTGGCTGTGGTATGGCAGCCGTTAAAACCCCTTTTACCGCCGCTCAACTTGAGGGGAAACTCAAAAAGATTCGCCAAGACATTGAATCCACAATTCCGGTAGGCTTCAATGACAATAAAGAGGTCGAAAAAATGGTCACCAACTGGCAAGGATGGCAAGACTTTAAGGATTTACACAAAGGGGTACAAAACCTGGATAGTAAAGCCATGAAACAAATGGGATCTCTGGGGGGTGGCAACCATTTTATTGAAGTTTGCCTCGATACAGAAGATCGAGTTTGGTTAATGCTCCATTCCGGTTCTCGGCATATTGGCAATCGATTGGCTCAGAATCATATTCACACAGCCAAGGACTTAGCGAAGCTAGCCGAAACCTCTTTACCCGATCCTGATTTATCCTATTTTGTCGCTGGAACTCCAGAATTTACTGCCTATTGGCACGATTTACAATGGGCACAACAGTATGCTCGGTTTAATCGGGATGTGATGATGGCAAGATTAAAGCGCATTATCGAAAAACATCTCACTGGAGGCAAACCGATGAAACCTTTACTTGAGGTGAATTGCCATCATAATTATGCTGAACAAGAAACCCATTTCGGTGAATCGGTTTATGTAACGCGCAAAGGTGCGGTACGAGCGCAAGAAAATGATTATGGGATTATTCCTGGTTCCATGGGTGCGAAATCCTATATTGTCAAAGGGAAAGGCCATGTTGATAGTTATTGCTCTTGTTCCCATGGTGCGGGGCGATTAATGTCTAGAACCAAGGCGAAAAAATCCTATACTCTTGATGATTTGATTGTCCAAACCGATGGTGTTGAATGCCGCAAAGATGCAGGCGTTTTAGATGAAATTCCAGGAGCGTATAAGCCCATTGAGCAGGTGATGAATAATCAGTCTGATTTAGTGGAAGTGGTGGCTACTCTGAAGCAAGTCGTTTGTGTGAAAGGATAAGGATTGGGTAGGGTGCGTTAAGAACGCACCCTACTGGGCTATGGCTATTAGACATCTCCTAAAACCCCATTTATAGTAAAAAATCCCAGACTTCTTCTAACATTGATTCAGGAAGATGTTCTACTTCTTTGAGAAATAACTCTTTAATGTTTATATGGCTCATCAATAGACCCAGATATTAATTAGGTAATTATAGCACTTTTTCTAGACTCAACCGAAGAAACCGGGGTTTTCAGATCGCCTTAGCCAATGAACCGATACTGCTGAAAAAACCCGGTTTCTAAACCCTAAGCATTCGGGAGGAATTTCCCAAGAGCTTAAACCAATTTCAAATTGGGATAAGCGGCTAAAATATCATCACTGGTGAGGGTATCCCCACTGGCTTGGGGAGTCCAAAGCACTTCGATCGCCAATAGATTATCTTCCCCTAACGATCCCATTTGACTCAGGGCACGTCGCAAGTCTTGAGAACCATTAATTGCAGGTAACTCTAATTTACCGAAGGTGGCTGCGACTAAAGTCACTACAATATATTCACCAGAGGCTTGCCCTAACTCGTCAGTTGCTTCTCCCGGTAATGCACCCTTACTGTCCGCTTGTTTAAGCTGGTTATTGTAATTGGTGAGGGTTTCTTCCGTGAACTTACTGCGCTCGGCAATGGAGAATTGGTTAAACTTAGCTTCTGCTGTATCGAGCCGTCCTGGAGAGCTTTCGGCACTACCATAGACCCAATATTCTGGATGGCGCAAGAGGGAAAGAGTCGCTTCTTGTAGAATTTGGGCGCGTCCAGCACCAGTAGTGGGGTCGCTGGTTTGGGCGATTCGGTCTAAGTCAGTTTGCAAGCTACGTGCATCGGCTAAGAGTCCCACTTGCACTTGAGCAACGGAGGTCGTGGGATTCGAGCTACCGGTGACCATTTCCGTATCCCCATCGCCCAGGCGGCGCATGGTTTGCATCAGGAAGTTGGCGATCGCCACAAAAATCAGGATCGTAAACAGCCCACCAAACCCTCCTCCAAAGCCGAAGAAGGGCAGTAAAAAGGGAAAACCGAATCCCCCCCCAAAGCCATATCCACCCCCTGTATAGGTGCGGCTAGGGGCGCTATAGGTGCGGCTGGGAGCGCGGAAGGAGCCGCCTCCAATGCGTCCGCCGGTTCTGGCAGCTAGGGCGCTGGTGGCACTACCCAAGGTGAGGGCAACCATTAGAACGATGAGTAGCAGGGATTTCCAGGCGGTTTTGCGATTGAGCCAAGATAAGTTTTTCATGGGTTATGGTATTGAATATCTTGATTACTAGAATGAAAGGAAAACGCGATCGGGTTCTCCTCCCTTTAAAGTATCTTTAGATTAAACCCTTGGAATTGTCGGTTATCCCCCTTTGCAAAGGTTGGGTAACCTGAATTCGAGAATAGTGGCGGGTAGGGTGAGCAGGGTATAGAGTTGTCGAAGTTGAATCCATCGCTGATTCTCTTGCCCACCCTAGGATGATTGGCAATCATAACGGTTCTTTCCCAGGAAACTCCAATGTTGACGATAACAAATGTGAAACTGAGAATATTGGCGATCGCCGCAATGCTGGCTCCCTTCGGCTTTACTCTTCCCCTTGAAGCAAGCCAGGTTTTGCTTCCCCATACCCATTTGCCCTTAGTTCTGTCTCAGTCTGATTGGCAAACCTATACCAGAACCGGAAACTTTAGAGTCCAGATGCCAGGAGAACCCGAAGAGGAAAGGAGTTCTGAAGATTTTGGCGGTGAAACTCTGACCATTGAAGAAATCCAATTTGAAGACGAAGAGGGAATCTATGGAGTATTTTATATGGAGTTGCCCACTGAATACCTCCAGCAAGCCAGCGATAAACAGATTCTCGACGAAATGAGCGATAGCTTCTTGGAGGGAATGGAAATGCCAGACCTCAAAAGTCAGGAGCAATTAATCGATCTCAATGGCTATCCTGGTCGTGAATACCGCGTCAGCGAAATTGAGGGGGAAGGGTTGCTAGTCCTGCGCTTGTATCTAGCAGAAAACAAAATTTACTTCCTCGTTAGCGCATCTTCAGTCGCTGATTTAGTAGAGCGCTTTATGAATTCCTTTGAGTTGTTATAGCCAGGAACTCATTAAGTTCGGATAGTTAGGCAGTAGGCAGTAGGCAATAGGTAAAAAACTAGGTGTTACCCTTGCCTATTGCCTAGCTTATTCTTCGGACTCTTCTGGAGAAGGTTCTGGAGAGGCTTCTGGAGAGGCCTCTGGTGTTGGTGAGGGGTTTAAGCTCGGAGAGGGTAGGGGTCCGGGTTCCTGACCTTTTTTCAGGCGCACCAGCAAGTCATAGCGGGTGGTACGGGGGCTAGTAATAGCGGAGGTTACGCCAATGGAGTCAAACGCCTTAAAGAGATTCGCTTGATCCGGAGGCATAATAATCGGTAGGGGGAGATTTTGGTTAAACAGACGCTCGATATCGGCGTAAAAATAACCACTTTGGGGACTCAGACCTTCGGGAATACTGGTTGTGAAGCCTGTGCTACTCGCAAGGGGATCTTCAGGAGGGGTAATGATACGGTTGGAGATGGGTGCGCCAAAGGTCATCATGACTAAGTCATCACTTAACCAGGCTCGACTAATGTCAATAATGCCAAAGGGAAGTTGCCATTGAGTAACTTCGGTTTCACCGATGGTTTCCGAATTAATTTGCACCTGATATTTATCTTGCATAGCTTGGTCGAGGCTGGCAAAGGTTTCGTTCGCCGCTTCTCGATCGCCGGTATTCACCATCACCGCAAAGCCAAATGGAATTGGAGACGTATTTTGATCGGCAGGAATCATGGCGATCGCAAATGCGCCATTCATCCACTTAAGTAAATCTTCTTCTAAACTTAATCCCGTGGTATCTAATAAACCTTGTTTTAAGCCTTCTGGATTTAAGGGCGCTAAGGGATTCCCCTCCACACCTGTGGCATATTGATTCCATGCCTGATTCAAATTACTGCCTGTGAGCATCATCAACGTATCACTGGGGAGATAATTTCCCAGATCCAAGCTTAGGCTATCGGTTTGTAATTTCCGATCCGCTTGATTACTCAGCCAAGTAATCCCCTTAAACACTAAACCATTCGAGGCCACTTCTAACGTAGCCGCTAATCCCTGATTGGTTTGAATTTTGTCCAATTCTTCTGGGGCGATCGGGCGTACAGAATTGGCAGCAGCAACTCTAGTGGCTTCAGGAATATTGACATACATGCGTGCCAAACCTGAAGACGTTCCCAACTGTTCTAAAGCATTTTTATATCCCGGAGTCGAAGCCACAGAAGCCGATCCTTTAAACGTATCAATGACTCGTTCCGTGGCTTCTGGAGCGCTACTAATGACCAAATATCGGCCATCCAAAACTGTCGAAGAAAATACCACATCTGCATCGGGTTTTGTTTCTTGGATTTCAATATCCTTATACGTGCGTTGGGTGAGTTCTTGATCGACTAATTTTCCAGAAATTTCCTTTGCTTTCAAGGGATTGGCAATCGGAACAATCATCACCCAAGAGGGTTGTTCCACCATCACTATCCGTTCTTCTTCAGAGGGGGATTCATCCTCCGCTATTTCTGGCGCTAAATAGGCCCAGGTTACTTCTTGTCCCACCCAAGGCTGAATATCTTGGAGGTAATCTAATTTCGTTTGGGTTTGAAATTGATAGCGCAGTTGGGCTAAACTTTCGTCTAATGCTGCTTGAGTATTGGGGGTGCCAAAGGATCGTAAATTTTCCCATTGACGCTCATTGGTGGATAAAGAAATGGTCATCAGGGAATCTTGGGGAACCACATTGGCTCCCAGTTGCATATCTTTGGGAACTTGAGTCCGTCCAACGAATAGCCAATAAGCCAGGCTACCGGTTGCACCCAGGATAATGATTCCAGCGATCGCCAGTAACCCTAGCTTTTTTTTGGAATCTGAAAGATTTTGCAGCACAGTTAGAGGGGTTTTATCGGTCATAAAAATTAAGGGAAAAGCAAGAGGCAAAAGGCAACAGGCAATCCAAGAAAACCTAGGTTTACCCGAGTTATGGGGAAGAGAGGATACTTAATTCTACGCGATCGCCATCCTCAAGGGGTCGAGAACTTTGCAAGACATAGCGTTCTCCAGGTTCTAAACCAGAGACAATTTCCACTTCACCATCGCGGGTTGTTCCCAGGATGACCCGTCGAGAGGTTACGATGTTTCCACTGGTCTCATCAATCAGAAATAGGGTAGCATCCTCACCTTCTCGGTTAACCAAGGCTCTTTGGGGAACCCGGATCGTTTGGCGATCGCCCACTTCAAAGTTAGCTCGGGCTAATAATCCACTCCCTAAGCGCCCGCTACGATTAGAAATGGTTACTTCCACGGGAATTAACCGCGCCACCGGATCGGCTGCTGGGGAAATTCGGGTGACTTCTCCGGCAAATTCTTGGTCAGGAAAGGCATCTAAAGTCACCGATACATATTGACCCAGATAAATTTGATACAAATCTAATTCCGAAACTTCCACATTGACTTTCACGCGGCTAAAATCCCCAATTCTGAGCAACTCATCGCCGGGTCTTACCACCGTACCTGATTCTGTTTGTCGGTTTAAAATAGTGCCAGAAATAGGAGCTTCTACTTCCGTATAGGATTGACGCTCTTGGGCTTGACTGAGAATGGCTTGTTGGGCAGTGACTCGCTCCTGAGCTGCGGCGATGACCTTATTTTGCGTGACAATCTGAGCTTCCGCTGCCGAGAGAGCTTGTTTAGCTCTTTCGGCAGAAGTGCGGGCTAATTCCGCATCTTGTTTAGAAATGGCTCCTTCTTTATACAACGTTTCCAAACGTTGGGCATCGGCTTCAGCTTGGCTTAATTCAAGTTTGGCAATTTCAATTTGGGTTTGTAACTGGCGAATCTGGCTTTCACTTTGGGCGACTTCTACCCGACGAGCCGAGAGTTCTGCCTGAGCTTGGTTAATGGCTGCGGTGGGTAAGGCTTTATCAATTTCGGCAATCACTTGGCCTCGACGGACGCGATCGCCCACATCTACACTCAGATAAAGGAGCTGTCCTTCACTTTGCGATCGCAATGTCACTTCCTGAATTGGTTCTGTGGTTCCCGTATAGGTTAAACGCGTTCCTCGATCGCTAGCCGCAGCCGTTGCCACATCCACGGAAATGGTCTGGGGTTGATTGGCGACGGGTTGGGAAAAGGCGCTTGATTCAGGACGAGGGAGCAATTTACATCCCGTGCTTGTCAACAGCAGAGCCATCAGTAAGAGTAATTGCAGAGGAGGACGTTTAATCGCGATCGGCCGATTTCCGGTGAGTGTATCGCGCCATAGACTCACATTCCGATCCGATACCTTAAATTGACTGAATCGATCCCGTTGCCTCATAAACCAAATTGGGGTTAAGGTGACATCTGCATAGCCAGAGAAAATCCTTGGAGCTGTTGTCCGCAGGATTTTCCCTTTATTGTAAACAATTGTGCCCTTCACTGGTGCGCATTTCTCAATTAACCGCGATCGCAGGATTTACTCTCTTAGTTGGACTATCTATATGAACAGACGATTAAAACCCGCTAATTTTACAGCACTTGGCGATGTTATGGAGTATAGTGCTGAATCCTCAAAGCCATGTACGACAACCCTATTCCCTATTCCCTATTCCCTATTCCCTAGCGCGAAGCGCTATATCTCTTCTATTTTTGCTCTCACCCTTGCTCTAACTAGCTCTAGTTTCATCATAGGGCAAGCGGTTGCTCAAGCGAAGACCATCACCCTAACCATGCAATTTTTTGGGACGAGGCGTGAGGTGATTGGGCAAGGTCAATTCAGTTATGATGATTCCGAACCCTATCGAACGATTCAAGATGTAGACTATTTTGCCATCTCAGATTTTGAAGCTACATTTAAGAATACCCAAACTTGGTCTTTAGATGATTTGGTTTCTGGCGATCAACCCTTATTATGGGCCCCAGAAGGAGAATCCTATCCCACACCGCGCATTGCCACCATTGGTGGATTTGGTGCGTTGACCCAGGGATGGGCATTTTTTAAATCCAGAAGTGTTGATAGTGAAAATTATGGGGTACTCCTGATTAAAAACCCCGCTTATCGGAATCAGGGAGATTTTGCTCTCACGGTGGGAGTGCAAGATGTTACCCAAGGAGGGGTGTTTGAAATTCAAGAGGCTCCGTCTACTTCTTCGGTAAATCTGGATTCCCAGGCTCAGTTGAATGGACTTTGGAAACTGGGATTAGTGGGTGTGGGTATATTTTAGGGGATAATTAATCGTTAAGTATTCTATTGGCGATCGCTGTAAACTTTAGAAGAGTAGGGTGCCCTGCACTTTTGCGAACGCACCCTACGGGATTTGCTTACGCTATTACCCGGAAAAAGTTTATGATTGCTAAGTTTCCTGTCCTCAACTGGCTCTCTTCTGTTTTAGCTGGCACCGCGATCCTAGTAACTCTGGGGGGTGTGGTTCCTGAAGCGGCTCAAGGGGAAAGTATAATGTCACAGGTTGCCCAAATGGATCGCAGTGTCCCCCAAAATATATACAATACGGGGCAAACTTCCCTAGAACAGCACAATTATCAACAAGCCCTTACTTATTTTAATCAGGCGATCGCCATCAACGGTGAGTATGCCCAAGCTTATCAAGGTCGTGCTTTAGCCCGCGATGCTATGGGAGACTCGGAAGGTGCCGTCTCTGATTTACGCACCGCTGCCAGCTTCTATTGGAAACAAGGCAATGCCCTAGCTGCTTATGAGGCGATTCGGTTGATTGAGCAAATGGGTAAAAAATTTGTCTGTCGCCAGAGTGGAGGGCAGTGGCAAACGGTTATGAACCTAAAGTCGAACACCTATCCGTTGATTATCTGGCACGATCGCAGGGTATGGGATGTTGACGGCAATGGAAACCCAGTTTTTCTGGAGCAAGATTCCATGGTGACGACGACAATAGCCGAAAAAAATACTGAGTTATCAGCTCAAGGACGTTGCGCCAGTGTTTCCGAACGGTTGAATAGTATCAGTGATGCTTTGATGCATAGGGGAGCGCAACACTTATTCAGAGTCGCAACCCTGGAAAGTACAGTTGAAGAAAGCGCGCGAACCGGCGAAGTTTTAACCTTGAAGCATAAGATTCAAGTGGCGTGTATTCCGGATAATCAAGGGATCTGCGATCGACAAAATGCCATTTTTACCCTCACAGGACAACCGGAGGGTGAGGGCGTTACGGAAAATAATCAAAAGCGTCTGGAGCGCTTGGCGCGTTTGATCGATCACCCCGGTTCCGGTAAACCGATTCATAATTAACAAGCCATCCTCAATTGCTCCAAACCTTCTCTAATTTGGGCGGGGTTTTGGATCTGTAGGGTTTGGTAATACCGATCGCCCGCTTCAAGGGTTCTCTTACCGGATACGCTGCTTCTGCTTTGATCAAGCTGCGATCGGGTAAGTCTCCATGGTAGGCGAGAATCGCTAGATCTCTAGAGAGTACGGAGCTATCCATCCAGCGTCTCTTTTTCCGCTGCGCGATCGACTAAACTCAAGCATGGCACAGGATACCACTTGAAGGTTTCTGGATCGTCTAGCTCAATGCGTCCTTCAGAAACAATTTTCCAGCGAATACTTACATCATTGATCGTAACGGGAAACCGAACCCTGTAGCGATCGGCTCTAATTTCCCTGGGAAAACCTAAGTCTTATCCGCTAACATGCCCCGATAATGCCACCCTTGCTCATAGCGGTGTAGTATTTCTTGGGAACTGAAGCGATGGATATCCTGGATCTGCCAGCAAATGGCTTATAAAAACAGCAGGCGATCGGGAATAAACCCATCAGGCACTCGCCTCATCGTTCTTTAACCCTAGTAAATCCTCTAAAAAAGAGATCAATTTTTGCAAGTCTTCAACGGATGCAGCCGTTTCTGAACTAATCCATTGATTATCAGAAATACTGGTTTGATTGGTTTTACCTGGTTTGAGAACGCTAACCACTGTGGCAATAATTGCCTTTTCCCGATCGAAAGGTTTCCATTTGAGTTTTTTACGCTCTTCTTCTGAAAAGCAATCGATATAATTGTTTGCTCTTTGCAAATAGTCTCGATACGCTATCTCACCGCATTTTAACAGCAAGGTCTCCAAAACCCCTTGCTCTTCATTGTTAGGTAATACAAAAATACCCGTTCTTGTCCCACTCCGGTTAACTTCTCCTGGAGTATCAGGGTATTGAGGAAAAAACTCTTGGAAATCGTTACAATAGTTTTTGGCAACGATTTCAGGTCGATCGTTGTCCGCATCAACAACAATACCAAAGGAGTAAAATTGATCGCAATCTATATCCGATAACTTACAGCGCTTCGCGCTGCTATGAGGTACATTGTTGATCATAGATGTGAGTTGTCATTGCGACCGCAGGGAAGCAATCGCCAAGATTGGGGGATTTTGCGATTGCTTCATTCCACTTCGTTCCATTCGCAATGACTGATCTCAATGAGACTGTACTCCGTTACAGCGCAAAGCGCTGTATCCCTCTTCTGTCACTCTCCGGTTTCTTCTATTATTAATAATTTCCAGAGCTAAGGTATACTCAGTGATACAGGGTGTGGCGATCTCATTTTTGCCCATATGCATACTCTTGGGAATTGA
>NZ_JAGHZH010000183.1:0-18405 GCF_017746885.1 Roseofilum sp. SBFL
CATTTTTTCTGCATATCAATTCCCAAGAGTATGCATATGGGCAAAAATGAGATCGCCACACCCTGTATCACTGAGTATACCTTAGCTCTGGAAATTATTAATAATAGAAGAAACCGGAGAGTGACAGAAGAGGGGTATCCTGACCGACCCGCACTCTATTCTCTTTCTGGTGGTATTTATAATCAGATGGGAAATTATGCTGAGGCGATGAAGGGGTTTGAACAGGCGATCGCGCTTTCTCCTCAAGATCCGAATTATATCCAATATTTAGGGATTACTTTAGCGAAACAAGGAAATTGGGAAGCCGCTCAATCTTATCTGCGAGAGGCTCTGAGTCTTGCCCCTAATCTGGGTAAAGCCAGGCAATGGCTCAATTTGGTCAATCTTGTGGGTTCCGAGCCGCCTCAAGTTGAGTTTAAGTCCCACCATCAGGTGATTCAATTGGAGATTACGGGTAAAAATTTGGATGTGGAATTAACGCAGGTGAACGATCGCCAGTTCTATGAACAGCCGGAACTCGATTTTATCAACGAGACGCTGACACGGCGATCGGCGATCGTTGATGTGGGTGCGAATACAGGCAACCACTTGGTCTATTTTGCCAAAATCTTAGGGGCACAACTGGTAATTCCAATTGAGTTTCAACCCGATAGTATTGCAGCACTGAAAACCAATATCGCCTTGAATCAAATTACTAATGTAGACCTGTCTAAATTAGGCTATGCTGTGGGGAAAAACCCCGGCCGTGCCCAACTCATCGATCATCCTACTGGCGATCTGTGTTTAACAGAACTCAAGCAAGATCCCAACGGAACGGTAGAAGTTTTACCTCTCGATCGGCTGATCGCTACTCCTGTAGATTTCATTAAAATGGATGTGCAAGGATTAGAAATTGAAGTTTTAGAGGGTGCTGAGGGTCTATTTCGGCAATACCAACCCCATGCACTGATTGAAGTCACCAAAAGGAATAAACCCGGATTTTTAAGCTTCCTGGAGCGAATTAATTACAAGATTATCAAAGAGTTTCGAGAATGGAATTACAGCAACTTCTACATTTCACCGTGATAGCTCTAGGTAAAAGGCAAGAGGGAATAGGCAAAGGGGAAAACCGGGTTTGCCCTATTTCCTATTCCCTATTCCCTATTCCCTATTTCCTATTCCCTATTCCCTATTCCCTATTTCCTATTCCCTATTTCCTATTCCCTATTCCCTATTCCCTAGCCTGCCCTACAGGTCATCTAAAGCGGCGAGTAACGTCTGCATGTCTGCATTGGGGTGAAGGAAGGAGAAGAGGTGCTTATAGCGCAAAATTCCCCGGCGATCGAGGACAAATTGGGCGGGTAGGGGTGCGCCCAAGGCTTGACCGACGGCGTAGGCGCGGAAAGTGGTGCAGTCTGGATCGGAGAGTAGGGGCATTTTGAGACCCAAATCTTGAACCACGATCGCACTTTGTTCGGCATCGGTGCTAGTGATTAATAGCACTTCTGCCCCGCGTTCTGTAAACGCTTCATACTGTTCGTTCAGTTCCTTGATGTGGGGGAAACAGAGGGGACAGTATTGTTTTTCAGTAAAAATCCGTGTAAAAGCCACGATCGCCGGTTTTTGCTCGCGGTAGTCTGAAAGCCGCACAGTTTCCCCATGGGTGATATTGGGGAGTTGAAAGTCAGGGGGCATCAGTCCCACATCCCAACGACTGGTTGCGGGAATGGGGAAAAAGTTGTTGGCAAAGCGTTGATTGAGTAAACCGCGAAAGTCTGTTGAAGTAACCATTTTGGGTAATGGGTGATGCTTCTTAAGGTAGGACTTCTAGTAGTGTAATACTATTGGTGTCCTGAACTATTTAGATTGGGCTTGCTGTTGCCACTGACTTAACTGCTCTGGAAACTGGGGCGATTGTAAACCATTGAGCCATAAGACAAGGGCATCTTCACCCGTTTCTTGATAATACTTGCGTCTGCGTCCAGCCGTGAGAAAGCCGAATTTTTGATAGAGTCCTAGGGCGCTATGGTTCGAGGCTTTTACTTCTAGAGTGGCTCTCTCTAAACCCCTTTGTCGTGCAGATTCTAATAAAGCACACAGTAGAAATTGCCCTAAGCCTTGATGTTGATACTGGGGATGAATGGCTAAAATGGTCAGATGAGCTTCTTCCACGATCTCCCAATAACAGCCCAATCCAACCAACTCCTCACCCAAAGATAAGCCCAATAACTCACTCTGTGGACTCTCAAGTTCCCTTTGGTAAGCGTCTAAACTCCATAACTGACCAAAACAGAGGCGATCGAGGGTAAGCACAGCGTCTAGGTGTTCTGGGGCGATCGCATGGAGAACAACAGGCACAGAAACGGATGGGTTCATAGGGATGGGAATATAGGGAGATCTTACAAGGGAATGATTTTAACTATTGGTGAATTGCAGTTCACCATGGACAATAGAGTATAGAACGAATTAATAATGAATAACGAACCCTCTTCCTGAGATTATGGTATCCACACCCTCCCGCATTACCTCACCCCATGGCACAGATTATCTTTCCCCGGTTGAAGAGCCTCTTGGCAATCGCTCACCGAATCAACATTTACTTCCTCTTACCGCTCAAGTGAACAGCAACGATCAATTAACCATCGGTGGTGTAGCTGTTTCTGAATTAGTGAAAACCTATGGCTCTCCCCTCTATATCCTCGATGAAGAGAGCTTACGTGCTGCCTGTCGCCAATACCGAGAAGCCCTTAAACGCTACTATCCAGGAGAAGCAACGGTTCTGTATGCCTCGAAAGCATGGAATTGTTTAGCCATTTGTGCGATCGCCGGCTCAGAAGGATTAGGTATTGATGTCGCTTCGGGTGGAGAACTTTACACTGCCCTACAAGCAGGAGTTGCAGCCGATCGGATTTACTTCCATGGCAATAATAAATCCGCTACCGAACTCGCCGAAGCTCTAGACGTTGGCTCTCATGTAGTTGTCGATAACTGGTTAGAATTAGAAACCTTGGCGCAGCTCAGTGGCGCTCAAGGAAAAACTGTTCCGATCCTCATTCGGATTACACCTGGCATCGAATGTCACACCCATGAATATATTCGCACGGGACATATTGACAGTAAATTTGGCTTCGATCCCAATCAAATTGAAGCGGTTCTCAAAGAAATTGCCCAACAACCGAGCCTAGATTTCCAAGGATTCCACGCCCATATCGGCTCCCAAATTTTTGAACTTGAACCCCATAAAGATCTCCCCGGAGTGATGGTGCAATGGTTCCTGAAAGCTAAAGAAATTGGCTTATCTCCCTCTGTCCTAAATGTAGGTGGCGGCTTAGGAATTCGCTATACCGAAGACGACGATCCCCCCTCCATTGACGCTTGGGTCAAACAAGTTTGTACCGCGATGGTAGCAGCCTGCAAAAACGCCCAAATTGCTCCCCCGCACCTAATCTGTGAACCCGGACGTTCCTTAGTCGGTTCATCCTGTATCACCGCCTACACCGTCGGCTCCCGTAAAGCCATTCCTGACATGCGAACCTATATCGCTGTAGATGGAGGCATGTCCGACAATGCTCGCCCGATCACCTATCAAGCTCTCTATCGTCCTGTAGCTGTCGATCGCATGGCCCAACCTTGTACGGAAACCGTAACCGTTGCTGGTAAGCATTGTGAATCTGGCGATATTCTCATCCAACAAGCCCAACTTCCCCCCTTGCAATCTGGGGATATCCTCGCCATTTTAGCCACGGGAGCATACAACTATAGTATGGCTTCCAACTATAACCGCGTTACCCGACCAGCCGCTGTCTTAGTCAGAGAGGGTCAAGGTCAAGTGATTATTGAGCGGGAAACCTATCAAGACTTGGTAAGCTGCGATCGCCTTCCCGATCGCCTCAAATCCATTTCTTAGCAATCACAGGAGACTCGAAACTGGGGTCAGATTGAGTCTGTCCCTAGGTTCAGGTGGCGATCGTCACCTGAATACTCTCTGAAGTGTCCAAGGTAGGAAGCGTGCAGTATCTGCTTAGGGATGTTTAAGGGAAGGATAAAACCCAGTTTTGCCCACTACCGACTCCCTATTGCCTCTTGCCTCTTGCCCACTGCCTATTCCCTAATTCCCTATTCCCTAGCTATGGGAGATCTTTTAACACAATGGTTATCCAACTTAACTGATACTCACAAAAACCTGCTGCATACGGTTGACTTCATCTCCGTTTTGATGTTGACCTACATGGTCTTGATGATTATTGGTGAACGTCGAACTTTGTGGATGGTGCGAGGATTCATTATTCTAATGCTGGGCACCGCCATCAGTTCTGTTGTGAACTTAACCTTACTGAGCTTTGTGTTAAACAAATTAGTCATTGGTTCTGCCGTCGCTATGGCTGTGATTTTGCAGTCCGAGTTTCGTCGGTTGCTGGAACAATTGGGCCAAGGACAAGTCATTGATTTGTTCCTTCCCCCATCTGAGCCTCCCCCCAAAGCAGAGAGTGTGATTGATGAAATTGTCGATGCGGTTAAAGACCTGTCTCAAAATCGGACGGGGGCACTGCTGATTTTAGAAACCACTGGGCCCATTGATGAGCGCGATTTTTCTGTTCCTGGGGTAAGGTTAAATGCAGAAGTTTCCAAGGAGTTGTTACAAACTATTTTCCAAACCAGTACCCTATTACATGATGGAGCGGTTTGGATTCGCATGTCTCGTATTATTGCTGCTGGAGTCATTTTACCCCTATCCGATCGCACCGCCTCCCGTAAGCTGGGGACTCGTCACCGAGCAGCCATGGGCATTACTGACCGCGTGGAAAATTGTCTGTGTGTTGTTGTTTCTGAGGAAACTGGTTCTATCTCTCTGGCGGAAAAGGGTCTCCTGAATCGTCCCTTAACCAGCAGTAAACTAAAGGAACTCTTGGAAGCCAAATTCTCTCAATCAGTAGAACGGGAGGCTGTTGCCCCCGATTTGCGAAATTTGGGCCGCCAGATCAATTCTCAAGGTGCAGCGATGGTTGCACGCCTACTCCGTTTACCTTCTTCTGATTCTCAAAAGAAAAAATGACTGCAAAGCAAATTATTGACTATACTCTGAAGACTCTCCCTAGTGACCTCGATCCCCAAAAGCTTCCTCGTCATGTTGCAGTAATTATGGATGGTAATGGTCGCTGGGCCCAACAGCGAGGACTCCCTAGAATTATGGGACACACCCGTGGAGTAGATACGGTGCGGGAGTTAGTACGCTGTTGTGATGATTGGGGTATCCAAGCCCTAACGGTTTATTCCTTTTCCACTGAAAATTGGAAGCGCCCCCCCCAAGAGGTCAGTGTAATTATGACCTTGCTAGAACAGTTCCTCCAACGGGAATTACCAGAAATGATGGACAGAAAAATTCGCTTAGAGTTGGTGGGAGGTCTACAAGATTTACCCAATTCTGTGCAAAAACAAATTAAAAAATCCATGGGGACAACTTCTCAGAATGAAGGGATGCGGTTTACAGTGGCGACGAACTATGGAGGACGGCAGGAGATTTTACAAGTCTGTCAAGCTCTAGCAGCACAGGTGAAGCAGGGAGATTTAAATCCGGAAGATATCGATCAAGCCTTGTTTGAACGCCATTTGTATACGGTGAATGTGGGCGATCCGGATCTGTTGATTCGCACCAGTGGGGAAATGCGAATTAGTAATTTTTTGTTGTGGCAGTTGGCCTATGCGGAAATTTATATTACGGATATCCTGTGGCCGGATTTTGACCGTGCCGAGATGCATCGGGCGCTCTGGGAGTTTCAGAAGCGCGATCGCCGCTTTGGTAAAGTGAAGTCTTAATTTCGATACCATTAAAAATTAGGTATACTTGTCATCCTATTTCTTATGAACAGAGTCCAGTTGACCGATCGAGGGTGGTTACTGCCCTTAAATCTCAAGAAATTAGTAGCTTTTCTCCTGAGTATTCTGGTTAGCATTTATGTGCTGGGGGTAGAACCGGCGATCGCCTTAATTCAAGATCCGAGCGACTTTTCGATTCAACCCTATTTAGATAACGTCGAAAAACAAGTTAAAACGTTCACGCTCGATAACGGTCTCCGGTTTATTGTCCTCGAGCGCCATCAAGCGCCTGTGATATCATTCATGCTCTATGCCGATGTTGGGGGAGCCAATGAACCAGTCAGTAAAACCGGTGTTGCCCATTACTTAGAACACCTCGCTTTCAAGGGAACTACGGCGATCGGAACAACGGACTATGCAGCGGAAAAACCCTTGATGGATGAACTCGATCGCCTCTTCAATCAAATTCAAGCCGCTAAAGCCAACAGAAATACAGAAGAAGCTCAAGAACTACAAGCCAAATTCGATCGGATTAACAAAGAAGCATCCCAATACATCAAACAAAATGAATTTGGTCAAATCGTCGAACGGTTTGGGGGAGTCGGACTTAATGCCACCACTTCCACGGATGCGACCCGCTACTTTTTTAGCTTGCCCTCCAATAAACTAGAATTGTGGATGTCCCTAGAGTCAGAACGATTCCTAGACCCGGTATTTCGGGAATTTTACCAAGAAAAAGAGGTAATTCTAGAAGAGCGACGGATGCGTACCGATAATTCTCCTATCGGGCAAATGATTGAAGCCTTTCAAGACGCAGCATTCAAAGTTCATCCCTATCGCCAACCCGTAATTGGCTATGAGGAAGACTTACGCAACCTCACCCGGCAAGATGTAAAAGACTTCTTCGAGACCTATTATGTACCCAATAATCTGATTGTGGCGATCGTGGGTGATATCAACATTGATGAAGTTAAAAAACTAGCTCAAACCTATTTTGGTCGCTTTCCAGCTCGCCCCACTCCCAAGGTCAAGATACCGGTGGAACCCAAACAAACCGAAACCCGTGAAGTGTCCCTAGAATTGCCGACCCAACCGATGTATTTAGAGGGCTATCACCGCCCAGCCGGAAACGCTCGAGATCATGCCGTGTACGATCTGATGGGAGCCATTCTCAGTGATGGGCGGACTGCTCGCTTGTATAAATCCTTAGTAGAAGAGAAACAAGTCGCCCTATCTGCGGCGGGTTTTAGTGGATTTCCGGGCGACAAATACCCCAATTTAATGCTGTTTTATAGCCTAACGGCTCCAGGGCATAGGGTAGATGAAGTGGCGGAAGCGTTACAAGTAGAAATTAAACGGCTGAAAACCGAACCCGTGAGTGAAGCTGAATTAAATCGGGTGAAAACTCAAGCCAAAGCCAGTTTATTAGGCACACTAGATTCTAATTCGGGTTTAGCGAGTTTATTAGCAAAATATGAAGCAACAACCGGATCGTGGCGCAATTTATTTCAGGAAGTTGAAGCCATTGAAGCGGTGAGGCCCCAAGATATTCAGCGAGTCGCACAAGCGACATTTACCCCAGAAAATCTCACTATTGGGCGATTGTTAACCGCGAGTAATTAACCGTTAGGTAACCGATTACCTATTACCCATTACCCAAAAAAATGATGCAAGTACGACGAGTGATAAAAAAGATGGTTCGGGGACTGTGGCTGGCTTTAATGGTGCTAAGTTTAACTTTAACGGTTCAATGGCATGAATCGGCAGTTGCAGCTCAGGCGAAACCCTACAATGAGTTAACCTTTCCCCCCCTTCCAGAGGTGACCATTCCAGAGTATACACAGTTTACGATGGACAATGGGATTCAGGTCTTTTTGATGGCAGACCGGGATTTACCTTTGGTAACAGGAAGAGCGATGTTTAATACGGGCGATCGCCTGGAACCCAAGGAAAAAGTTGGGTTAGCTGGGTTAGTAGGCGTAGTGATGCGTAGCGGTGGAACCCAAACCTATACCCCAGATGAACTTAACCGATCGCTCGAAGATCGAGCCGCTTCGATTGAAACTTCGATTGGAACTTCAGCCGCTACGGCTCAGTTTAGTGCTTTAACGCCCGATACCGATGAGGTGTTAAGACTCTTTGCCCAAGTATTGCGCCAACCGGCTTTTAATGAGCAGCAATTGCAGTTAGCGAAAACTCAACTTGAAGGCAGTATAGCCCGTCGCAATGATAGCCCCGATGATATCGCCAGTCGAGAATTTCAGAAGCTCATTTATGGAGCCGAAAGTCCCTATGCGCGGACAGTTGAATATGAGACGTTAGAGGCGATCGATCGCCAAGATCTGATTGACTTTTATCAACAGTATTTTGTCCCCAATAATATGATGCTGGGTTTAGTGGGGGATTTTGACCCAGCCCAAATGCGACAAAAATTAGAAGCGACATTTAGAGATTGGCAACCGAATCCGAATTTTAAGCATCCTCCCCTGCCACAAGTTTCCCAGAGCCAAGCCGGGGAGATTTTTCTGGTCAATCAACCGCAACTGACTCAGAGTAATGTGTTGATGGGCCATTTAGGTGGACAGTTGGATAGTCCTGACTTCTTTGCCTTGTCAGTGATGAATGAGGTGTTAAATGGGTTAGGGGGTCGCTTGTTTAATGAGGTGCGATCGCGTCAAGGGTTAGCTTATTCGGTTTATGGAGTTTGGAGTGCCCGCTATGACTATCCAGGGATATTTATTGCTGGGGGTTCAACGCGTTCAGAAGCAACTGTTCCCTTGATTCAAGCATTGCGCCAAGAGTTTGATGGCATTATCCAAAAGCCCATTACTGCCCAAGAATTAGCCGCAGCTAAAGATGGAGTCCTCAATTCCTTTGTGTTTAATTTCCAACAACCCTCTCAAACCCTTTCCCGCCTGATGCGCTATACCTATTATGGTTATCCTGAAGATTTTATCTTCCAATATCAACGGGGTGTGGAAGCCACCACAATTGAGGATGTGCAGCGGGTAGCGCAGGAATATCTGCAACCGGAAGAGATGGTGACGTTAGTGGTGGGAAATCAAGACCAGATCGATCCGCCCTTGAGCGCATTAAGTGAGGATGGTGGGGTGACGGCGATCGACGTTACGATTCCTGGACAAAGTTAATTGCCCACATTCCACACGACAATTTGTGGTGTATTGCTGTAACATAAATGCTGGCGGTCACACAGTGACCGCCACTACAATCCAATTCAACCCAGCACTGGAACGGCTCCTTGACATCCAACCCCTGCCTAAAGGCGAGGGGATTCCTAAACCTCACGTTAGCGAAGCTCCTCCGCAGGAGGCTTTAGGTTTCTGTTTCATAGCAGCCGCCTTCACTGATTTACTCAGATCGGGTCTTACACTCGCTCCACAGACTGACACGGCAAGCCCTGCCGCCTTATGTGTCGAAATTTCAAAGGAAAAATCTTGATGTACTTTGTTGATTCAAGGGTTGGACTGCCCATTGCCCCGTCCTCTTTTCCCGGTCTACCGATTTTTCTGCGCCGTTGCGGATTCCGCAATCTTTGAAGTTAGGCTTTCTGTTTCCATCGTCGCGGGTGGGTCAGTGACCAATTCCATTATACTGCAAAGCCGTCCTACAAGGACAGGGTTTTCAACCCATTTTTCTGATTAACTCTTTCCCGACTTTCTCCACTCTTGCCTGCTAGAGCTGTAGAAGACTTGCCCTAACTCAGACCCATTTAAAATTTTTAATTGATATAACCCAATTTTATCGGTAATCTGATCAAAAATTCTGCTCCTTTTCCAGGGGTAGAGTTGCAGAGTAGTTCGCCCTTATGTTTCTCGACAATAATTTGATAGCTAATGGAGAGACCTAAACCGGTTCCTTGTCCGACGGGTTTGGTGGTGAAAAAGGGATCAAAAATAGAAGATATAACCGATTCGCTAATTCCTGGGCCATTATCAGCAATACGAATTTGCACCCGATCTTCTGAGAGGTCTTGGGTTTCAATCCATAGGGTGGGATTGATGATATTGGGTTCAGATAGGGCATCTATGGCATTTTCTAGGATCTGGAAAAAAACTTGATTGATTTCACCAGGGTAACAAAAAACATTGGATACTCTGGTATAGCTTTCAATAACTTGAATCGATTGTAAATTCGCTTGCAAAATCATTAAGCTGTTCTCTAATCCATCTTGGATATTGACCCATTTTTGATCGGATTCATCCAAGCGGGAAAAGCTACGCAATCCTAACACGATTTTCTGAATGCGATCGGCTCCACTTTGCATAGAGATCATTAGGTTTTGAAAATCTTCGACAATAAAGTCCAGGTCTATTTGTTGTATTTTTTGATGGATTTCATTGGTGGATTCCGGATGCTGTTTTTGATAGAGTTCAATCAGCTCAATCAATCCTTCTAGATATTCTTTGGCATGGGGTAAGTTGCTGTAAATAAAACTGATGGGATTATTGATTTCGTGGGCGACTCCGGCAACAATTTGACCTAAACTGGACATTTTTTCAGTTTGAATGAGTTGGGATTGTGTTTGCTTGAGTTCTTGCAGGGCTTGCTCGGTTTTTTCTTTGGCGAGTTTGAGGGCTTCGGTGCGTTTTTCGACCCGTTCTTCTAAGGTTTGGTTGGCGGTTTCTAAGGCTTGGAAAGAATGGCGCAGTTGTTGGGACATTTGGTTAAAGGAACGGCGCAAGGTTTCTAATTCGTGCAGATAGAAGTGGGGTAAGTGTTGATTGAGGTTGCCTTTGGCGATCGCTCCAGTGGCTTGAATAAGCTGATGTAAGGATTGGCTAATCCAATGGGAGGTTCTTAAGCCAAGTAAAATGGACACGAAGAGGGCGATCGCACACAATTGTATGGTAATCCACGTATTAGCGTTGATTTGCTCCATAAAATCGGCTTCTGGAACCACCACCACAATGATCCAATCAATGCCTTGGGCATTCTGAAAGGGAGTGACTTGTAAAAATTGCCGCTCTCCTTTAAGCAAAAACGCTAGATTTTCCGTGGTTTCCACGTTTTTTAAAGTGTCAAATTCTTCTTGCAGATATTGGGCAGAGGATTGAATGAGGCGATCGCTGGTATTGGTGGCTTGAATTCTGAGGGTTGTGCCATAGGTGACCAGAAACGGGCGATCTAGGGTGGAACTGGCGACTAATAAGCCGGAACGCTCTAAAATAAAGGCTTCTGCCCCTGGACTAATATCTAAGGTTCGTAAAAAATCACTGACTTCTGAGAGCCGAAATTCCGCGCCGAAAACGCCTAAGAGTTTGCCGATTTCGGTATAAACAGGTTGATTGACGCTGGTGGCTAAGGTTTCTGAACCGAGGTGGGTGTCAATGCCTCCCCAAGTTGCTTTTCGGGCTTGAATGGCATTCTCATACCACACTTCTAGGCGGCTATCGTAGTCTGGGGTGGAGGACAAGAGCTGCCCCTGTTCTCGATCGCCATTTAATTGATAGGTTTCTAGGGTTTGCTCTGTGTCTAGATTGGCTAAGGATAGCACATATCCATCCGGCGATCTCTCTAAGCCTAAAAATTCTCCCTGCTCGCTACTAAACTTAATCGCACTAATTGATTCAAATGCTTGTAATTGCTTGCCAAAATAGGTTTGCAATTGCTGATCATCTTGGAGACTGAGTAAGTTGAGGTTGACAGCATCCTGATTAATTTGATTGACTAAATATAAATCATGAATATAATTAGCAAGTTCCTGCTCAATGCGAGCAGTGATTTCCTGACGGAGTTGGGTAGTGACTTGATTAATCGCTTTTTGTCCATGGCGGAGGGAGAGCCAACCGGTTAAACTAACAGCTAAGGAAACTTGCAGCACAAAGGGCACAACTAAAACAACCCGTAAAGATAGTTTACGAGGCAGGAGAGCAGTCCAAATTTTGAGACGTTTAAGCATGGGAAAAAAAGGATATCAAGTTCCCTCCCAGACGTTGGAATGAGTTTTGAGTTTTGAGCCAGAATAGTGCTGTAAAGTGAGTGGGGTTGAATTAGCTGAACCATTTCTGGATCAGTTCTTTGATTTTTCCAGTCTCTTTCATTTCGGTTAAAACTTGATTAAAGGATTCGGTATAGGCAGAACCTTTAGGGAGGGCGATCGCCGATCCACTTGATTCAGTGTCAAAGGGCTGGGTAAAATCTAAATCTGGGTTTGCGGAAGCATAGCGCTCCGCTACCGTGGACTCGATAACTGCTGCCTCTAGGGTTTTTGCTTTCACCTCTTGGATAATTTCGCCAATTTTGTCGAACTCGACTAAGTCAATCCCGGTAATCTTTTGAGCTGCATCTGCCTGAATCGATCCCCCTTGCACCCCCACCCGCTTGTCTTTTACATCCTCTTTGAAGTTTATATTTGCCCCTCTAGGCATGAGAATAATACTGGAAGCTTGATAATAGAGATCCGTAAACTCCACCTTGGCTTGGCGCTCTGGTGTAGGAGACATGCCCGCCATCACAAAATCTACTTCATTGTTTTCTAGAGCAGGAATGAGGCGATCGAAGTTCATATCCTCAATTTTCAGCTCAAAATTAAGGGACTTGGCTAAAGATTGGGCAATGTCCACATCAAAACCAATAATCCGTTCTTCTCCTCCTGTACTATCTTTAAATTCATAGGGAGGATAATCGGCAGAAGTTCCCATAACTAAAGTAGTTGAAGTGGGGGTTTGACTACAAGCGGAAAAAATCAGTACACTAAAGAAGGCTGTTATACTGAGAATTAGAAAGGTTTTGATGGATTTCATGGAAGAGGTAAGTAATGGGTAATGAGTTTTGAGTTTTGAGGATAGGAGAGACCAATCTATTATTATATCAAATATCAGAACGGCTCATTACCCATCCCTGCTAGGACGGTTCTTCAGGACTTATTAGACTAAACGGTTAAGGGGTGACGTAAAAAATTGCCAATTCATCTGAAATCGTTAAAAATGGTTTTCCCATTACCCATTACTGATTACCCTTCTGCTGCGCCAAGCGCTCTATCCCAAATAGGCATTGAGGTCTTCAATCACACGGGTAAGTTCCGCTTCGGTACTTAGGCGCAGGCGATCGCTTTTCAGAGTCACTAACACCTTAGCTGCAAAGGGACTTGCATAAATATTAGGATTACAAAATATCTCTAGGAAAACGTCCCCATTATGGCGATATTCCATCGGTGCTTGAGGCTGTTTCCGTCCTGGAGTCACCGGTTGTGCCGCCAAAGTTTTGAGCCGATCCATCAATTGGTTAATTTCCGCTTTCAGGTTTTGGGCAGCTTCAGGAGTAAAATTAAAGGACACAGATCCTTGGGCAAAGTTAAGAGTTAGTTGGGTCATACATCTATAAACCGGATCAGACTATTGTCTATCCTAGAAGATAATGGTTACAGATATTCGCTCTAAAGTCCGTCAAGTGTTGTTCATTACGTTAGGACTCAATCTACTGGCGTTATTGATTAAAGTCCTCGTGGGCTGGAAAACTGGCTCACTCAGTTTATTAGCCGATGCTCTTCATAGTGTCACCGATAGTGCCAATAATATCTTGGGATTAGTCGCCAATCACTTTGCCTCTCCCAAACCCGATCGCGAACATCCCTATGGGCATCAGAAATTTGATGCCATTGGCGCTTTGGGAATTGCCGCATTTTTAGGGTTTGCTTGTTTTGAAATTGTCTCGAGTTCCCTCGAGCGTCTTACCTCTCAAGGCGATCCTCTCACGATTGAATTTCAAGATTTATGGATATTACTGATTGTTTTGGGGATTAATATTTTTGTCGCCTTTTATGAACGAGCCGTCGGTCAACGCATTGGCAGTGGTATTTTAGTTGCGGATGCCAAACATACCATGAGTGATGTTTGGGTGACGATTATGGTTTTGGGGGGATTATTGGGAGTGGTTTTAGGCTATCCTCTTTTAGATGTGCTATTAGCGTTTCCCGTGGCTCTATTGGTATTTTATAGTGGTTGGGAAGTTCTCAAGGATAATTTACCCTGGTTAGTGGATGAAATGGCGATCGCCCCGGAAGCCATTCATGATACCGTCATGGAAGTTCCAGGTGTGCTAAACTGCCATGATATTGCCTCACGGGGAATTGTTGGCCGGCAAGTCTTTATTGAAATGCATCTGATTGTGGATGCGATCGATGTGGCAACTTCCCACGAAATTACCGAAGCAGTAGAAGCCCATTTACAGGAAAAATATCACCCTGTTCGAGTTCTCATTCATGTAGAACCCCCCGATTATCGCTCCAATCAAATTACGTTTCAACCGTAAGCGAATCCTTGAGAATTACTTTGGGTTTTCCACAGAATCACCTAGAGCGATACTCCCTAGGGAATAGGGAATAGGGAATAGGGAATAGTTTATGATAGCAAGGTTTCAAGATAGATTGGTGTCCCAACTTATATTTTACTCCGATCTATTTTTCCACAATTTACTCGTGTTTTTCCACAGGTTTAGGGCGATAGATACCCATCATCCGCCCATCGGATTAGAGGGAAAAGAGGGGAGGATCAGCGAGTGTCATCCGTTAATAGCATTACTCTTTAAGGTTGCTATTAATTCCGGTATCTGGTGTATCCCCTCTTCTGGGGTATGAATCATCTGTAGCAAACATCTAAGGATTTGATATTAATTGTCTTCCCCATTACCCGCCAAAGGGCTAGATTCTATTCCCATTCAATTGTTCCAGGAGGTTTGGAGGTAATATCATAAACCACCCGATTTACCCCTTTCACTTCATTCACAATACGATTAGAAATGGCTTCTAAGAGATCGTAGGAAACCCTTGACCAATCCGCAGTCATGCCATCTTCACTGGTAATAAAGCGCAACACTACAGGGTGAGCATAGGTGCGTTGGTCTCCCATTACTCCAACACTGCGAATGGGTAAAAGAACGGCAAACGCTTGCCAAAAGTCATGATAAATCCCTCGCTTGCGAATTTCATCCCGGACAACAAAATCCGCATCTCGGAGAATGTTCAGTTTGTCAGCGGTGACTTCTCCGAGAATGCGAATGGCTAAACCTGGACCGGGGAAGGGATGACGTTGAACAATTTCTTCTGGGAGACCAATGGAGCGTCCGAGTTTGCGGACTTCATCTTTAAACAGTTTTCTCAGGGGTTCAATCAGCTTAAATTGTAGGTCTTTGGGTAGTCCTCCCACGTTGTGATGGCTTTTAATTTTGACGGCTACCCGTTCGCCGGTTTTCGGGTCCATGTTGGTATCGGCCGATTCAATCACATCGGGGTAGAGGGTTCCCTGAGCGAGATAATCAAAGGGGCCTAAGCGTTTGGATTCTTCTTCAAAGACGCGGATAAATTCATGGCCGATACGTTTGCGCTTGACTTCGGGATCGCTTACTCCTTCAATGGTTTTTATGAAGCGATCGCGCGCTTCGATATATTCCACATGAATATGGAATTGTCCTTCAAACATTTCTATCAAGGATTCGGGTTCGCCTTTTCGCATAAATCCTTGATCGATGAACATACAGGTGAGTTGATCGCCGATCGCTTTATGCAGTAAAAAGGCTAAGGTTGAAGAGTCAACTCCTCCGGATAGGGCGAGTAATACCCGTTGATCGCCCACTTTAGCGCGAATTTCCCGGATGGACTCTTCCACAAATGCTTCTGTTGTCCAAGTGGGTTCAGCATCACAGATATGATAGACAAAGTTGCGAATTAGGGCGATACCGCCAATGGAGTGAACCACTTCGGGATGAAATTGTACGCCATAGAGTTTCCGCTCGTGATTGGCGATCGCCGCACAGCGCGTATTATTAGTATGGGCAAGAATTTCAAATCCTTCTGGCAGAGCTAAACAGGAATCTGCATGACTCATCCACATGGTGTTGCCATTATCTACGTTAGTAAATAAATCCGTGGGATCGTCAATAAACAGGGCTGCTTTTCCATATTCACCCCGTTCTGCTTTTTCCACGTTACCGCCTAATTGTTGCACCATCAATTGCATCCCATAGCAAACACCCAGAATAGGGATACCCATGTGGAAAATTTGGGGATCGCACTGGGGCGCTCTCGGAGCGTAAACTGAGTTGGGTCCACCAGAAAGAATAATGCCTTTAGGATTAATCCTTTGAATTTGTTCTACAGGGGTTCGATAGGATAGAACTTCTGAGTAAACTTGGGTTTCTCGAATTCGACGGGCAATCAGTTCAGAGTATTGGGAACCGAAATCGAGGATAACGATCATTTGGCGATTCAAGGCGCGAATCGGAGGTGTAGGAAGAGAGGTTTGGGTTTGCACAGTCATAAGCAGTGGTCGATGCGATCAATAACAGGAATACAAGACTTTTAGTTGTGCGTAGGGCGAACTGAAGGCAAGTGCCCGCTCGTCGTAGGGGTGAATAATGATTGATCTTTTCAGGGTATCACAAGAGCGAACCTCTGATGTTTATATTTTCGCATGAGTGAAGAATAATCTGGCGATCGCTATCAAAAAGAACGGAGCGAACCGTTACCTGTTGCTGAGTTTGCTTGTAGATATAGGCCCCAGATCGGCGATCGATTTGGGTCACGATTTCCCCATAAACTCGCTCGACCCAGTTTTTCCCCGATTCCTGTTCCCACTGACGCAGTTGCTCTAAGCCTTCTTGTACGGTTTTAGCACTCAATAGAGCGTGTAATTTGTCTCCTGGCAGACCTACCTTTGCCCCATAAGCGGTTAAAATTTCTAAGCGGCCATCGGCTAGATCGTGGTGCGTATGGAAAATTCCCCCTGCTAACTTAATTAATTTGCCATGATAGCCCCATAAAATAATCTCTTTGACGTGTTGCGCTCCGGCTTCTGCTAACATGGGGCCTAACCAATTGGCTGTTTTGACGATTTGTTGGAGATCGATACCCTTTTGTTGAGCTAAGGCTAAACCATTTTCACCTAAGCAGAAAAATAGGCGATCGTGTTGCCGCGCTTTTTCCTGTAAAATTTGCCGAAATTGGCTTAACTGTTCCGGAGAACTTAAGGGTTGAGAAATACCTGTCGTTCCCAATAAAGACAATCCTTCCACTATTCCAAAGGCTTCTAGAGACGTACGTTTTGCTAAATTACGCCCTTCCGGAAGCACTAAAGTAACGCGAATTCTTTGATTAGGGGATAATTGCAATTTAAGATTGCGATCGAGTAGTTGCCGAGCATAACCATAAATGGCTGCTTTGCCTTCACGATCCACCTGTTTCCCAATCCCTTCTCCTCCTTCAATTTCAATCCGATACTCAGATTCTGAGGCTGTCGTGGGTAAAGTTTCGACTAACGCCCAAACGGGAGTATAACGGGTCAAATCCAGATTATCACCCGGGTCACTATGACTGATCCCCAAGGCCATTCCAGGGCGAATTCTGGAAACTTCGGCGATCGCCACATTGACCGTTTCGGCAGGATCGATTAAATCTAGAGATACACTCTCGATCTCTTGTGTCCCATTTAAACACTTCAATGCTGCCACCGCTGAAGCAGCCGCAAAGACAGGTAAGGTATATCCAGGGCGAGGTGAACTCAAATCTTTACTTATCTATAGGGGTCAAACTAACAAGCAGGAAGGGATTTGAACCCTATGCTACCATATATATTGTCCTCATCTATGGCTTGAATGCGATCGCGCTTCTGGCGATAGGCCTCTAGCGCAAGTTGTTCGATGTTGTTAGAATTATTCATGGTTTTCCCCTGCTGGGTTGTACTGTTCGCAGAATAGAAATCCCCCTGAAACTTTCCACTCTGTAATGGTGCGAAACTTGCGCCAAAGAGGATGGGGCAAGTTTCGCACCATTACTGGATAAATTTCTTCCCCACTTCTTGGCGCTGCTTGAGGGGCATTCGCCTCAGCCCTTGTTGCAGATAGCCATGTATTTGAGCGTCTGTATCTCCTCAGAATTCGAGGATCTTCAAATCGATAGAATACGGCGATCGGCTAATGCCTAAATTCCCCCTCACTTGGGTGTTTGGGACGAAAATTTCTACTACATTCATGTGCCTCTGGGTAGCCACCAATTGGCAAAACGGTAGCAAGACGGTGGCTGTCCACTGCTTTGCTACCGCTCAGATTAGAGAATTAATCAACCTGAGTTCGGGATAAGGGGAGAAGGAACAATGATGATTGGTTGGGCTTGAGGGCGAGATCTCTTTGGGGGACTAGTCCCCCAAACCCCCTACTGGGGAACGAGAGCGTTCCCCAGACCCCTCGCGTAAGGAGTGGTTGCTCGGAGCGCACACTCGATATTTTTACCCTAAGTGGATAGCGGGCGATCGTACAGCGCTCCGACTTCCCAAGGCTTACCACTCGATCGCCTGGGATATCTGTCAGGCGATCGACCAAGAAGTAATTAAAGAAGAATCAGTGCGTGAGTGGCTTCATACCCAAATTAAGCTTCACAACCAAACAGAGGAAGATTCTGCAACCACTTAAGTAGTTGCGCAGGCAACTTTTTATCCGCTCTCCCGTTTTTTGTCCCATTTCCAGCTTAAGGGATGACAAGGAGGCTAAAGAGTAGACTGTATAAGGGATAGAACCTTTAATCCCTTCTGGAAAAATAAGCGCTTATGAGGCTTGGAATCCATCAATTCTTGAGCCAAAGAAGACCAACATTGAAAGGAGTGA